>JAZSID010000028.1:0-30475 GCA_045533625.1 Acutalibacteraceae bacterium
ATCTTGTTAGCAGTCTTAGCAACTGAGAATGTGTACTTCTTTTCAGCTGTGCCAAGCATACTTTCTTCTGTGATAATCGGACGGAGGATGATGTCCTGTGCTAACTTACTCATGCATATACCTCCTCAATCTTTGCGATGCCGTCCTTGAGGACAACCATTGTATCGCAGTTAAGAATGTCATAAACATTCAATGTGTTAACAGTAGCAACCTTTGCACCTGCAATGTTTCTTGCACTTCTGTAGAGAACATCGTTTGTCTCAGGAAGAACAAGAAGAACTTTCTTGCCTGTTTCAAGAGCTGCGAAAACCTTAACAACTTCCTTAGTCTTGATAGCGTCAAGCTTGAACTCGTCAAGAACTACAAGCTCATCAGCAGCAACCTTTGAAGAGAAAGCTGACTTCATAGCAAGTCTTCTTACCTTCTTGTTGATTGAGAAGCCGTATTCTCTGGGCTTCGGGCCGTGAGCGATACCACCGTGTGTCCACTGCGGAGCTCTTGTTGAACCCTGACGAGCACGACCTGTGCCCTTCTGTCTCCAAGGCTTCTTGCCGCCGCCGCTAACCTCTGAGCGTGTACGGGTTGACTGTGTGCCCTGACGCTGATTTGCCAAATAATTTACTACGCAAAGGTGCATAGCAGATGCATTCGGCACGATTCCGAAAACTGACTCTGCAAGAGCAAGGTCGGAAACCTTTTTACCGTTCATATCGAAAACTGATACATTAGGCATACTTTAAACTCTCCTTCCGTTACGCTTTCTTGGCATTAGCGATAACAACGATGCCGCCCTTAGGACCGGGAATTGCGCCCTTAACAGCGATGAGGTTGTTTTCAGCATCAACCTTAGCAATAGTTAAATTCTGAACTGTTGTGCGGTCTACACCGTAGTGACCAGCCATCTTCTTTCCTTTGAAGATTCTGGCGGGGTCGATAACACCGAGTGGACCGCCGTGTCTTGCAACAGGGCCTGTACCGTGTGTCTCTCTGAGTCTTGCGAAGTTCCAACGCTTGATTGTACCTGCTGTACCGTGACCCTTGCTTGTGCCGATAACGTCAACCTTCTCGCCAACTTCAAAAATGTCAGCCTTGAGAACGTCACCTACGTTAACGTCTGCGATGTTTTCAAGACGGAACTCTTTGAGAACCTTCTTGGGAGCAACACCGCTCTTGTCAAAATGACCCTTCATGGGTTTGTTGACTCTTGCTACCTTCTGATCGCCGAAACCAACCTGAACAGCTTCGTAGCCGTCATTCTCGATTGTTTTCTTCTGAACGATCACGTTCGGACCTGCTTCAACGACTGTTACGGGTACTACATTACCTTTTTCGTCGAAGATCTGTGTCATACCGATTTTCTTTCCGATAAGACCTTTTTTCATTATGTTTTCCTCCTTGTTAGGTTATTGGTTGGCAACTGCGCCAACTTGACCTGTGAGCGTCACAGATTAAAGTTTGATTTCAATCTCTACGCCTGCAGGAAGCTCAAGACCTCTCAAAGCATCAACTGTTTTAGCTGACGGTCTGATGATGTCGATAAGCCTTTTGTGTGTGCGCTGTTCGAACTGCTCTCTGGAGTCCTTGTACTTGTGAACAGCACGAAGAATTGTAACAACTTCCTTTTCTGTCGGGAGTGGAACAGGACCTGAAACCTGAGCGCCTGTACGCTTTGCAGTTTCAACAATCTTTTCCGCTGCCTTGTCAACAAGGTTGTGGTCATAACCCTTCAATCTGATTCTGATTTTTCCCTTTACTGCCATGATTCTGCCTCCTTATAAATTTGGCGGGCAACGTCTAAAACCTATTCTTGCAACGTATCCGGGTGTTTCCACCCGCCACATTTAAAAACCGGAAATGGGTTAGTTTCCGGGGAAGTGCATTTAAAGGTTTTAAACGCACATACATACACAGATCCGCAAAAGGGAAGCGGACCCGGTCTGTAGGTTATTCGATCGCCCGGTTTTAAATCGGACATACTCCGCGAGAATTCCCGACCTCGACGGGCCGCCACCTCTCACATCAACGCATATCTACGCACTTTGCTACATAATAACATAGCATGCTCGAATAGGATACCACACATTTTCCGATAAATCAAGTCTTTTTTGAAATTTTTTTGAATTTTTTTCAAAATATTTTTCAAGTGGTTTCCAAGCATACTTTTCTCTGTTTTTTATTGAAAATTTTCGGCGCGTCTGACGTTGCTATATATTATATTATAAAATGTATACGAAAACAATGGTAATATTTTACATAATCAACACTTTGTCGTGTATTGATGTTTGACTTTTTGCTTGAATACAGTTATAATATATGAGACTATGAGACAGTATGGTCTAAAAAATAAAGGAGTGAAAACTATGCATTTTTCTGATTTAGGTGTTTTTCTCGGCGATTTTACTCTCTGGGAAATCAATCACCACACCAAAGACCCCATGAAAGCACAGCGCAGAACACTCAAAAAAATTCTTAACAAAAGCAAAAATTGTGAATTGGGTAAAAAGTACAACTTCAAAGATATTCATTCAATCGATGATTACCGTGCTAAAGTTCCTCTCACAAAGTATGAGGATTACGAGCCCTACGTTGAACGAATGATTCACAACAAAGAAAAGAACCTTATGTATACAGGACTCAATGTCCGTTACTGTTCATCATCAGGTAGTGTCGGCAAGCCGAAGATCCTTCCGAAATCAGTTATTGACCTTTGGCACATGCAGTGCATCGGTTTCTCTGCTTCCGTTGCAACGGCATATCACTACCTCAAAGATGTCAAGGGCGTAAGAATGCCTGCTCAGAGAGGTCCGCTTGTTCTTATTCTTACAGGACACAAGCTTGAAGACGGTAAACAGTGTAACGGTGCAGGTCAGGTTCCTCTCCTTTACCTTAAACCGCTTCTCAACACTTTCTCTACATCCCCCGTTTCATTGCTTATTCCCGAACACGAGGAATTGCTTGATACATCATATCTTCAGCTCAGATTTGCTCTTGAGGACAGAAAAGTTTCCTACCTTGAATCAATCGTTGTAACTCTTCTTACAACAATGTTCGACTACCTCGAGGAAAACTGGGAAATGCTCTGCGATGATATTGAAAAAGGTATTATCAACCCGAACATCAGGATTACACCTGAGCTTCGTAAGGAATACGAAAAGAAGTTCAAGCCCAACCCCACTCGTGCAGCAGAGCTTCGACGCGAGTTTGAAAAGGGATTTGATACACCTATCGCTCCGCGTATCTGGCCGAAGCTTACATGGGCTCACGGTATGGTTGGTTCAAACCTCAAGGTTTATGTTGACAAGCTCCGTAAATCCATCGGTGATCTTCCGCTTCACAATATGGGTTATGCAGCAGCTGAAGGTTACTTCGCTATGCCGACAGAGCTTGACGTTCACGACGGTGTTCTTCTCCCCCACTGCATCTTCTTTGAATTTATTCCCATTGACGATGACGTAGAAGACGGTTCAGAAGACGAGAATCCGAAGACACTTCTCATCGATGAGCTTGAGGTAGGCAAGAAATACGAAATCGTTGTTTCTAACTACTCAGGTCTTTACAGATACCGTATCGAGGACGTTGTTCAGGTTACGGAAATGTATAACAACACTCCGAGAATCGAGCTTCTTTACAGAAAGAATCTTGACATGAACGTTGCTAACGAAAAGACAACAACTCAGATGTGCGACTTCTGTGCAAAGAACATCTCAAAGAGAAGTGGCAAGGAATTTACACAGTTCAGCTATTATCCTGACTTCTCAACAAAGCCGCCGCGTTACTGTCTTCTTGCAGAACCCACAGAGGCTGTTACTGAAGAAGAACGTCAGAACATGATTGAAATCATGGACGAAGAGTTCTGCGAAGTTAACGAAAAATATGCTAAGTACAGACGTTGGGGTATGCTCAACAGACCTGAACTCCTTATCCTTAAGCCAAAGACATACTGGGATTACAGAGAAATGCTCCGCGCAAAGGGTGTTGTTCTTAATCAGATCAAGCCCGTTACAGTTATCAACAGTGAAGAAAGAAAAGACTTCTTCTTCTCACATGTAGAAACAGAAAACTCATCAACTCTTGACGAGTGGAAAGCATCTAAGGAGTGATTTAAATGAAAAAGTTCTCTAAAAGACTTTTAGCAATTATTCTCTCGCTCACTATCGTTTTTGCTACCTTTGCATTCTCAGCTTCAACTTCTGCTGCAGATGCACCCGGCACGGACATCCCCTTGATTTACGTTGTCGGTACAGGCGGTCATCTTATAGCTGACAACCCTGACGGAACAACAAGAAAGATTTTCCCGTTGGTATTGCCGGAAAACTTCATTATGGACACAGTTAAAGCAAATATCGGCATTTTCGCCAAAGCCGTTATAACACAGCAATGGGACGAATTCTGCGACGTTCTTTACGACATTATCTCCCCTCTTTATGCTGACCTTATGCTTGATGAAGACGGTAATCCGCGTGATAACAGCCGTGCTGATTTCGACAGCAGAGACAGAATCAATCCCGCAAAGGTTAACGGTAAGTACGGTACAGAACAGTTCAAATTCAACTACGACTGGCGCGTTGATCCGTACGTTACTGCAGAAAAGCTTCACGAATACATAGAAGCTGTTATGGCTGCTACAGGTGAAACAGAAGTTGCTCTTCTCGGACGTTGCCTCGGTGACTGCATCGCAGCAGCTTATATGGAAAAATATGACGGTGAGTATATTGCAGATTATATCTCCTATGCAAGTGCCGTAAACGGTGCTGAATTCTGTTCAAAAGCTTTTTGCGGTGAAATTTATCTTGAGGCAGACGGAATTGAAAGATATGTTTATGACCTCGAGCTTGCTACAGACAGCGCCATCAACGAGCTCATTCAGGCATTTGTAACCGTTCTTAACGAAACCTACGGTCTTGATTTCCTTGCGTGGTCTGTAAATAATGTTTATCCCGACATTTACCTTAAAATTGTTCCCAGACTTCTCAGAAGCATGTACGGTAACTTCCCTGCTTATTGGGCAATGGTTTCCGACGAAGATTACGAGAAGGCAAAGGAAACTGTTTTCCACGGTACAGACACAGCAACATATGCAAACTTCATCAAAAGAATTGATAACTACCACTACAATGTTCAGTTAAAACTTCCCGAGCTTTGGAAGGGCTTCCAGGAAGACGGCATCAATATGACAAACGTAACAAAGTATGGATACCAGACATTACCTATAGTGGAACAGGCCGATGTATTGGGCGAAGATTTCTGTACGGTTGCAAAGGCTTCTCTCGGTGCTACAACATCAACGATTGACACCGTTCTTTCTGACGATTATATTGCTGCTGCACAGGCAAACGGAACAGGCAAATACATCTCTCCCGATTCGCAGATTGATGCATCAACCTGCGTTTTGCCGAACACAACCTGGTTTATCAAGAATATGCAGCATCAGAACTTCCCCGCATCAATCAATCCCCTCTTTGATTACATAATCAATACAGAGAATCCGACAGTATTTGATAACGAAGATTTCCCACAGTATCTCGTTTATAACGAAGAAGCTGATACACTTTCTCCGATGACTAACGACAATATGAACACAACGGAGAAATACAATGTGAATTTCTTCGAAGCATTGAAAAAGGTTATTGAGTTTCTCTTCAACCTTATCAAAAACGCAATAGCAGACAGCATTAATCCTGCTCCTGCTGAATAATCTCACAACGTGCAAATCCCCTGTTTCCGTCGGAAACAGGGGATTGTTTTTGTTATTCTGTTTTAATTTAAATTAAAATGCGTAACCGAAAACAGCCTTAATCGGGAAAGTAAGAACGAAGAAAATACCTGCCTTGATTCTGTCCCAAAGAGGAAGGTAATCACAGTTCATATTGTAGTTAGCCATAGCCATCTTGCTGTCTGCAAAGTAATCATCAAACTGAACGAGGTATGTGCTGTAAGTTGAAGTATCTTCTTCGTTGATATCGATAATTCTTACAGCTCTGTCTTCGTTACCGTAGCTGTTGAATGTGAAGCCCGGTGTTGCTACAAGGTCGATATCGCCGTAAGCAACCTCAAATGAGTTGTTATGGTCGTGACCGAAGAACATTGCTACAACGTCACCCTGAGCCTGTACTGCCGGGAACTGCTTGCCCTGACGAGTCGGAGGACAGGGATACTCTTTAAGATAACCTGCCTTGAGAACGCCCTCTGTGAAGACGTAGTCCTTACCGTCCTGATGGAGAAGTGAACCTTCGATATTTTCGCCTGATTCAATAAGGTCAAAGATTTCCTTAACGATGATGTGCTGGAACATCATTGAAGGAACTGGTACACCGCCGTTTGCTGCCTTGAGTTCGTTTGACTTATCTACATACCACTGAACCTGATCGTCATGAACGTAGTCATAACCGCCGAGCTCTTCGTCGTATGTGTTTGAGTCGATCATCCAGAGATTGTAAGCCATCTTGCTGCTGTCTTTTGAAGAGTAGATAGGAAGATTATATGTACCGCAACCGTAGAGTGCATCACCCTCATCAATGCCGATAAAGCAATCATATTCTTCGTAGATATCAAAAAGCTCTTCCTTAGAAAGCATATTTTCGTCGTCATGGTTACCGAAAACCATCGCTACGGGTGCACCGTACTCTTCAAAGATATCCATAAACTGACCGATAGCGATTTCACAGTTTAACTTATCCCAGCTTTTGAGCATATCTGTACGGCAAGAACCGCCCGAGATATTGTCACCTGTAAGAACTATGAGGTCAGGCTGTTCCTGAACAAGAGCTTCCTTAAGGAATTCCTTAACTGCACCGTTGAGGAGCATATCGTCCTGAAGGTCAGCAACCTGCATAATTCTGAAGTTACCGTCATCGTTAAACTGAAGCTTGCTGTAATCTTCCTTTGCTGAAACTCCGAAGCAAAGAGTTGCCATAAGCATTACAATGCAAAGCACTACTGAAACAATTTTTTTCATGGGTTTACCTCCGTTTTTTAGTAAGTATGTGTGCATATTTCTTTGATTTTATCTCTGAGCTTAAGGAAATCCTCAAGCGCCTGAGGCTTGTTATTGGGGTTGCGCAAAAGTGCGGCAGGATGGAATGTACCCATCATCAGCACCCCGTTTTTTTCGATGAATTCTCCGTGCTGTTTCGTTACCTTGAAGTCTTCACCGATAAGCTTCTGTGCGGAAATTCTTCCGACACAGACAATAATTTTAGGCTTCATCAGCCTCACCTGCTCCCTGAGCCAACCGAGGCAGGCTTCCTGCTCTGCAGGCTGAGGGTCACGGTTATGCGGCGGTCTGCATTTTACCATATTCGCAATGTAAATGTTCTTTTTTCTGTCAAGGCCGATTGCATCCATATACTTGTCAAGAAGCTGTCCGCTTCGGCCGACGAAAGGTTCGCCTTTCAGGTCCTCCTGTTCGCCAGGTCCTTCGCCAATGAAAAGCACTTCTGCATTTTCATTTCCGACACCGAAAACGAGGTTGGTCCTTGTTGCTCCCAAGCCACATTTCTGACAGGATGAACAATCACATTTAAGCTCTTCCCAGCTTTCGTACATACGGCTTACACACCACCTTTCACAGATGAAACATCTGATTTAATCTGTTCAATCAGCTCCTGGAAGGAACTGAATTTTTGCTCTTTACGGATAAACCGCACAAGTCTTACATCAACACACGTTCCGTAAAGCTCACCGTTGAAATCAAGAATATGCGTTTCGCTGAGGATTTCTTTTGTGCCGACAGTCGGACGTGAGCCGATATTTGTAACGCCCTTGTAACTTTTCGAGTCAACCGTAACAATCGACTCGTACACTCCGAAACGAGGTATTACAAGACCTTCCGAAAGTTTTTGATTAATCGTCGGGAAGCCCCATGTTCGGCCGCGTTTGTCGCCGTTTATTACTTGTGTGCAGTAGCCGAAACTTCTTCCGAGCATACTGTTTGCTTTTTCAATATCACCGCATTCAACAGCATTTCGTATCGCCGTTGAGCTGACAACCATACCGTCAATTTCAACTTCATCTATTATAACACATTTTATACCTTTTTCGATGCACAATTTCTCCAAAAGTTTTGCATCACCTTTGGCTTTATTGCCAAAGCGGTAATTGAATCCGCAAAGGACAACCTTTGCATTTAACTTTTTTATAAGTGTTTCTTCAACAAACTCTTCAGGAGAAAAATCTCGTATTTGAGAAAAGTTCACCGTAACAGTTTCAATACCTTTTTCTTTGAAGATTTCTGCCCTCTCCGAATCCGTGATAAGCTTCGGCGGAGCCTCGCCCGTAACAGCTTTCATACTGTGCTCATCAAAAAGCATTACAGCCGCAGTTAATTCTTTGCCTGCTTCTTCAACCGTTCTGTTTGTAACGGCAAGGTGACCGATATGCAAACCGTCAAAATTGCCGAGCGCAACAGCACAGCCGTTATTCAGTTTTTTATCGGTCATAAAATCACCATTAGTTAATCAATTATTTATTAAGAAATTCGTATGCAACACCTGCAAGTTCTTCTGCTCTGTCCTCAATGCAGATGTGTCCGCCGTCTGCTACAAGGTAATGCTCTGCATTCGGGAATGCATCAGAAATCTGCTGTTTCATTGTGTCGCTTATAATCATATCCTTTTCAGCGTTAACGATGAGCACCGGACAATCAATATTCTTCGCACCCTCAAGGTCTGTCGGGCGCTGATGCTGCATAAGTACGCAGAGTCCGTCACCCGTACCGTCAAGCTGAAGCGGAGCTGTTACACCCTCAAGGTTGTAATTCTTTGTGTATTCAAAGTTAGCTGTTGCCATAAGAACAACTATCTTCATAAGCAAATCAATCTTTGTAAGGTACTTGAATACAAAGTTCACCATCTTACCCATAATCGGCATAGCCATCATGCCTGACATATCTCCCATTTCCGCAACGGGAGCCGCACAAAAAAGCATAAGCTTCTGCACGTCAACACTCTGTGCAACATTGATTGCAACCGCGCCACCCATTGAGTGGCCTGCAAGAATCCACGTGTGTTCGGGCGCGATGCTGAGCATAAGCTTTTCAACAAGAAGCTCGCGGTCAAGAAGCTCCATATCAGTTGTTTCTCTGGTGCTGTAGCCGAAATTCGGAAGGTCTACGCAGTAGCAATCATATCCCTTTGCTCTCATCTCGGCAGCCATATTCTCCCAGGAGAAGCTGGACTGACCAAAGCCGTGGATGAACATTATTCTGCCTTTATACAGACCCTCATGCTTAACAACACGGTAATGAAGCTCATAATCGCCGTAAGTAAAAAAGTGGCTGTTTTCATATGGAAGCACAGTTGCTTCTTCTGCAAAAGCAGGAATTGCAGTTGCAAAAAGCATTACAAAACACAATACAACTGATAAAAATTTTCTTGTCATTTTTATTTCACCTTTTAAGTTTCATTTTTATTTTTTCTTAAACATCTGCTTCATACGAAGTTCTTTTGAAAGCACACGTTTACGAAGTCTTAATGACTGCGGTGTTACTTCAAGAAGCTCGTCGTCCTTGATAAATTCCATTGACTGCTCAAGGCTGAGCGTTGTCGGAGGAACAAGGCGGAGGGCATCATCACTGCCTGATGCACGGGTATTGGTCATCTGCTTTTTCTTGCACACATTGCAGACGATATCCTCGTTTCTTGAACATTCGCCGACTATCATACCCTCATACACTTCAAGTCCCGGCCCGATAAACAAACGGCCTCTGTCCTGAGTGTTAAAAAGTCCGTAACCTGTACTTGTGCCCGTTTCGTGAACAACAACCGAGCCACGCTCACGGGTCTGCATATCACCCTTGTAGGGTTCATAACCTGCAAAGAGCTGGTTCATAATACCGTTGCCGTTGGTGTCTGTCATAAACTCCGAACGGTAGCCTATAAGACCTCTTGACGGGATTTTGAACTCAAGGTGAGTTGCACCGCCGTCACGCGAACCCATATTTTCAATTTCTCCTTTACGCGAACCGAGCTTTTCGATAACTGCACCCACATACTGCTCAGGAACTTCAACAATGAGAAGCTCCATCGGCTCACAAAGCTGACCGTTGATTGTTTTATAGATAACCTCGGGGCGTGAAACCTGAAATTCATAACCCTGACGGCGCATTGTTTCAATAAGAATTGAAAGGTGAAGTTCACCTCGACCCGATACCTTGAAGGTATCCGTCGTATCCGTTTCCTCAACGCGCATACTTACGTTTGTTTCAACCTCTTTAAAAAGGCGGTCACGGATATTTCGTGAAGTAACAAACTTGCCTTCTCTGCCTGCAAACGGGCTGTCGTTAACAATGAAATTCATTGAAATTGTCGGCTCATCAATCTTTACAAACGGAAGCGGCTCAATGCAATCGGGAGCGCAAGCCGTTTCGCCGATATTCAGGTCGACTATACCTGAAACACAAACAATATCGCCCATCATCGCAGAGTCAACTTCAATACGACGAAGTCCTTCAAACTGATAAAGACGGGATATTTTTACATTCTGCGTTTCACCGTCCTGCTTACAGAGGACAACATTATCGCCACGCTTAATCTTACCTCTTTCAACTCTGCCGACACCGATTCTGCCGATATAATCGTCATAGTCAAGGCTCGAGAAAAGAATCTGTAACGGAGCATCAACTTCGCCCTCAGGCGGCTGAATATGCTCAAGAATCGAGTCAAGAAGCGGACGCATATCGCCTTCCCTGACATCCGAGTCAAGCGAAGAATAGCCTTCTCTTGCTGAAGCATAGACAACAGGAAATTCAATCTGGTCGTCATCAGCACCAAGCTCGATGAACAAATCAAGCACCTCGTCGATAACCTCGTCAGGTCTTGCTCCCGGACGGTCGATTTTGTTGACAACGACAAGAACTTTTTTCTTGAGATTGAGAGCTTTTTTAAGAACGAATCTCGTCTGCGGCATACAGCCTTCAAAAGCATCAACAAGAAGAAGAACACCGTCAACCATCATAAGGATTCGCTCAACCTCGCCGCCGAAATCAGCGTGACCGGGGGTATCAACGATATTGATTTTTGTATCTTTATAGTGAACAGAAGTGTTCTTTGAAAGAATCGTAATACCTCTTTCTCTTTCAAGGTCATTCGAGTCCATAACTCTGTCCTGCACCTGCTCGTTTTCACGGAAAATACCGCTTTGCTTGAGCATTTCGTCAACCAGGGTTGTCTTTCCGTGGTCAACGTGTGCAATAATTGCAACGTTTCTTATTGCATCTCTTTTTATCATAAATTTTTCACCCTCTTACAACCTTATATTCTAATATATAATAGGTATATAGTCAAGAAAATTTGTTGAAATCTGTGCCGTTTTATGCTACAATCAGCAGATAGAAAGAGGTGTTTTTATGATTAGCAGAGAAGAATGGAAATCTTTCAGAGGGTCACAGAAAAAACCCGACCACATTATGCTTACTATCAAGGGCAACCCTGAAACATCAATGACAGTTACGTGGCGTACGGATACCGTTATCGAAAACGGTTTTGCACTCTGCCGTGCAATCGGAACCGAAAACTGGATGCGTTTTGATGCTGAAATGGGTATTTTTGATTCCGATATGGATTCAAGCCACATTTTCTGGGCAGATATGACAGGTCTTCAGCCCGACACAAAATATGAATACACCGTAGGAAATGATGAATACAGAAGCGAAGTTTACAGCTTTTCGACTATCCCCGAAAACCTTGACAATTTCAAATTCATCTGCTTTTCCGATGTGCAGACAGGTGGCCCGAATCCTCCTGCCGATTATTCGGGATTCAATTCTTTTCTTAAAGAAACACTCAAAAAACACCCTGACGTGCGTTTCATTCTTACTGCAGGCGACAACACAAACTGCGGTCAGACCGATATTCAATGGACGGGCGCACTTGAGGGCTACAAGGGTGTTATCGAAAGTATCCCTCTTATGATGAGTATGGGCAACCACGACGATATGGGATTTGAAAATTACTTTACCTTTGAGGGCAAATACTACTGCGAAAAGGCTGAGTTTTTCTCCAATCAGTTCCGCGGCTCATATCCCTACAACGGACCCGAAGAATGGAAAACAGCTAACTATTCCTTTGATTTCGGAAACGCACACTTTGCGGCTATCGGCATAAGCGGTCCCGAGGATGTCAACGAATGGCTCATCAAGGACGCTGATGCAAGCAACAAAACCTGGAAATTCGGCTCGCATCACTTCCCTATCTGCTACGCAGGCTCTGACCTCGCTTGTGACGATTCATACCCGATGATGATGGAAGGTATGGAGAAATTTGACGTTATGTTCAGCGGACACGAGCACTGCTTCTCCAGAAGCTATCCGCGACGTAACGAGAATCTTTACGACAATCCGTCAGATGGTACTGTTTTCTATAACCTCGGAAGCAGTAACAGAAACCCGTCAAGAATGCTCGCTTTGCCGAAGCTCTGGAATGCTGCGTGGTATCCCCACGAAGAGGAGCTTTCAATGTATGCAATTGCTCACGTTGAGGGCAATAAGCTCACACTCACCTCTTACCTTGAAAACGGAAAAATCGCTGACAGATGCGTTATCGATAAAGAAAATGACAGCATTGAGCCCATTGCTCTTGCTCCCGTTTACAAAGACACAAGGATGATGTTTAAAGGTGCAGACCTTGGTCTTTGCGCACGTACTACATCAGCAGAAAACATTGACGGTGTATGGCACGTCCCTGCCGCAATACTTTTCCGTTATGCAGGCTTTGACGTTGAGCTCAGCGAGGGTGCAGTTTGCATCGAGGCTTACCGTCACAAGGCAAAATTCACCGAAGGAAGTGATATTGCGACTACTGACAGAGGCGAAATAAAAATGGAGCACACTGTTGTCCGTTCACAGCGCGAACAGCTTTATATTCCCGTAGACGGACTCTGCAAAGCATTTGATATGCGTTGTAATTATTACACAAGAAACAACATTCTTTCCTTTGAACACGAAAAGCAGGATAAGCCCGTTCCCGTACAGCCATAATTTTACACAACTAATCTATTGACAAAAAATTACAAAGGTGATAAAATATACCCAAATCAAGTGATTTTGTCACTTAAATATTGAAAGGAGATTCATCATGGATCAGATTACAGCACTCTTCGAAAGCATTGATTGGAACGCAATTCTTGACACAGTTATGAACAAGCTCACAGACCTCATCGTTCAGATTGACTTTTCAGCAGCACTTGATTCTCTTGCAGGTCTCATCGCAGGTTTCATTGCATAATTAAACTCAACAGTAAGCAGTCGAGCAATCGGCTGCTTATTTTTTGCAAAAAGTTTAGTTTGACATATTGACAATATTGTATAACAGTGCTAATATATTCGTAACGAGGTAGTAAGCTTACTACTAGTATAGGAAAGGAGAAATATCATGGATCAGATCACAGCATTCCTTGAGAGTATCGACTTCGAAGCTCTCATCGCTACACTCACAGATTTCCTTGCAACAATCGATTTCCAGGCTATCCTTGATGAAATCGTAGCAATGATCTCAGGCCTTTTGGCATAATTAATTATTACATAAGAAAAGAGCAACCTTCACGGTTGCTCTTTTTCTTTTATTGGGAAAATTGCGACAAAATTTTCGGATTATTTTGTAACAATGAGCATTGACCTATGTGGTAAAAAGTGGTATATTGTTGGTGATGGACAGTATTTGAATTTTCCTGTTCAAAAATCCCGTAAAAGGAGATGTACCAAGATGAAACATGTCGGAATTGTCCGAAGCATTGACCTTGCAGGCAGGATTGTTCTCCCGATTGAAATCAGGAAAGAACTCGACCTTATGGGAGAGGACAGTAAGGTTGAAATTATTGCAAAGGGTAACGAAATTATCCTGAAAAAATACGCTGATACCTGCATTTTCTGCCACGATACGGCTGACCTCGTTGATTTTAACGGCCAGAAAATCTGTCGCAAGTGTGCAGGCGAAATCGCAAAAATATAATTAAAACGAGAGGCTTGTGCCTCTCGTTTCCTTTTAATCTTTTTCAATTGTCACAGTATCAAACTTTTCGTTCGTATCTGTGTGATAGCTTGTAAGTGTAAGGGCATCTCCTTTGATTTCAAGAATTGAATACGTCGTTCTTTTTTCCTGCAAAGCGAACTCACAATATTCGGAAATTTCATCACCCGTACCGCTGTAATTGCTGCCTGAGGAAGAATTCTGTGTTACATAAAGTGTTCCTTCGGGATTTTTATAAACCCCGTTTTCGCTGACATCATCCGTTATCTTTTTATCCTTTATCATATAAGAGCGACTGTAATAATGGTCGTGACCGCTCAGGCAGATATCAATGTCAAACTCGTCGATATAAGGAACAACCGTAAAACGTGCAAATTTGTTTCCGATATCGTCTGCTCCCCTTGCATCAAACGGGCTGTGATGCATCATAAGCACCCGCCATTTCGCATCAGGGTATGCTTTGCAAGCATTTTTGATAAGCCTTCTGTTTGCTGACGGGAAGAAGTTATTTGAATCGACAACGATGAAAAGAACATCATTATGTGAGAAATAATATCCTTTACCTGCAGGCCAGCTGAACAAAGAGAACGTTTTGCTGTTAGGATTATTGAAATGGTGTCTGTAATTCGGCGTGTAAAATTCGTGATTTCCAATTGCTGCTGCAATAGGCGCAGAACGAAGGATTTCGGGAGATTCAAACAATGTGTACTGTTCCTCTGAATAAGAATCTTCAACCTGATCACCGGAGGAAAGAATGAAATCTATATCGGCATTTTTCTCAAAGGCTGTGTCAAGAGTTTTCGTCCAACCGTAGGTGTCATTCTGATAAATTTCTTCCTGAGTCCCGCTTGAACGTCCTATCTGCGAATCCGTTACAAAAAGAACCTTTGTGCAATCATCGGTGTCTGTTGTAAAAGAATAAACTTCGCTTTCAACTTTGCTCACCGTGTAGCTGTAATAATATGTAGTTCCGGTTTCAAGATTTTCCGCAGTTGCCGTGTGTGTCCATTCGCCGCCGAAAAGATTCAGGGATATTTTCACTTTAAGATTTTCGCCGTCACTCAAATCTGCAGACTTGCCGATTAAAATGCTCTCTCCAATGCTCTGTGACTGCCACGAAAAATTCATCTTCGTTTCGTCTTCACCCGGAGTGAGGGTTATGTAACCCGTGCCGTTGTCTATTGTATCCCAACCCTGCAACCACTCTTCAAACGTGCCGACAGCAGAAGAATTAAAGCTTAATGCAGAGAACGCGATAACTGTTGCAAGAACAAAAGATATTATACTTTTAAACTTTTTCATATTTTACCTCCCCGGTAATCTTAATAAGACAAGTATACCACATTATTTTCTTTTTTAACAAAAGCTTAACGGAAAATTTATTGACATTTTTTTGTTTAAAATATATAATCGATTTAAAGAAAGGGGCGTGATATGTATGGATTTAATGACCGTTGCAAGGTATCTTATACCCGTGCTGTGTCTTGTTATAATTGCATACTGTATCAAGCACCTTCTTCAGAGTAAGGCACCTAAAGTCAACCCTGCCTGTCTTATTGACGAGGTTACGGGTGATGAATATCTTATCACTAACTGGGAAACTTCTGTCGGCAGAAGTAACGCCTGCGACATCGTGCTTAACTACCCGTCTGTTTCAAGATTTCACGCTGTTATTGCAAAGCACAAAAAGGGCTGGGTTATAACGGACACAAACTCTTCTTCGGGTACAACTATCGGCAAAACAAAGGTTGAACGTACTGCAGTTATAAGCGACGGTGACGTTGTATCCTTTGGCGGAATTGTACTCCGTTTCAGAATTAAATAAAAAGGAAGCTGTTATTCGATTTTAACGAAAAACAGCTTCTATTTTTTATGTCTGAAACCGCATTTTTTGATACTTTTCTCTTGAACAAAAATACATTTATATGGTAAAATGTTATGAATGATTTAAAAATTAGTTTTGGAGGCTGATTTTATGAAATACATTGATTTTGACGAAACAAGAGAGCTCGACCTCATACCTATCGGACGAGTTGCAATCGACTTCAATCCGACCGACTATTACAACACACTTGACAAGTGCGAAAACTATAAAAAGTACGTCGGCGGCTCACCTGCAAACATCGCAGTAGGTCTTGCAAGACTCGGCAAAAAGGTCGGCTTCATCGGCAAGGTTTCCGACGATCAGTTCGGCACATATGTTGAGAATTTTTTCAAGGATGAAGGTATCGATATTTCACACATTACCCGTACAAAAGGCGGCGAAAAGCTCGGTCTTACATTCACGGAAATCAAATCAGAACATGAAAGCAGCATCCTTATGTACCGTGACGGTATTGCTGACCTTATGCTTCATCCCGATGACGTAGACGAGGATTATATCAGGAGTGCAAAGGCTATCCTCATCAGCGGAACAGCTCTTTCGCAGAGCCCGTCAAGAGAAGCCTGCCTTAAGGCAATGTACCTTGCAAAGAAAGTCGGCACAAAGGTTATCTTTGACATCGACTACCGTCCCTATAACTGGAAAAACGCAGACGAAATTGCAATCTACTATTCCGTCGTTGCTTCAAACAGCGATATGGTTATGGGCTCACGCGAAGAGTTTGACCTCACAGAGGCAATTTCAGCTCCCGGCAGAACAGACAAAGAAACTGCAGCTCATTGGATGAGCATGGGTAATAAAATCGTTATCATCAAACACGGCAAGGAAGGCTCAACAGCTCACACAGCTGACGGTGAATATTCAATCAAGCCCTTCCCCGTAAAGGCTTTCAAGTCCTTCGGCGGCGGTGACGGCTACGGTTCAGCTTTCATTTACGGTCTTCTTGAAGAGTGGGATATCATGGACTGTCTTGAGCTCGGCAGCGCATCAGCTTCAATGCTTGTTGCAGCTCACGGTTGTTCACTCTTTATGCCTACAGTTGACGAAATCAAGGCATTTATCAAAGACGAAAAAGAAAAATACGGCGAAATGGTCGCACGCGCATAAGGAGGTAACTATGGAAACTATCAGACTTACCTTAGGTGAGGCTATCGTAAGATACCTCGACAATCAGTATGTTACAATCGAGCATAACGGAGAAATGATTGAAAGCAAGTATGTTGATTATTTCTACACAGTTTTCGGTCACGGTTGTGTTCTCGGTGTTGGTGAAGCTCTTTCCCAGGCTGAGCATTCAATCAAGGTTATGCAGGGCAGAAACGAGCAAGGTATGGCTCAGGCTGCAGCATCTTACGGCAAGATGACAAACAGAATGAAGATTATCCCCTGTATCTCTTCAATCGGCCCCGGTGCTGCAAATATGGTTACTGCTGCCGCGATGGCAACAGTCAACAATATGCCTCTTCTTCTTTTTATGGGTGACACCTTTGCATCACGTCAGCCCGACCCCGTTTTACAGCAGATTGAACAGCTTCACGACAGCACGGTTACAACAAACGATGCTTTCAAGGCTGTTACAAGATATTTTGACAGAATAACTCGTCCTGAGCAGATTATGTCAGCTCTCACAAATGCAATGCGAGTACTTACTGACCCCGGTCATTGCGGTGCTGTTGCAATCGCTCTTTGTCAGGACGTTCAGGGCGAAAGCTTTGACTACCCTGCTGAATTCTTCAGAAAGAGAGTTCACTTCATCCCCCGTCAGATTCCCTGCGACTACGAAGTACGTCAGGTTGCAGAAAAAATCAAAGAGAGCAAGAAGCCTCTTGTTATCGTCGGCGGTGGTGTAAGATATTCACTCGCAGGCGAAACCGTTAAGGCTTTCTGCGAGAAGCATAACATCCCCTTCTCCGAAACTCAGGCAGGTAAATCCGCTATCGAATCAAGCCATTACCTCAACGTAGGCGGTATCGGCGTTACAGGTAACTCAAGTGCAAACGTACTTGCCAAGGACGCTGACCTCATCATCGGTATCGGTTCAAAATTTACAGACTTCACGACCTCATCAAAGTGGCTCTATGCTGACAAGCAGGTTGTTACAATCAACGCAAGTACATTCCACGCAGGCAAGCTCGACAGCATCAAGATGGTTGCCGATGCAAACGAGGGTGTAAAGGCACTTGAAAAGTATCTCGACGGCTACAAGACAGCTTACACAACTGAAATTGCTGAGGCTAAGGCTGATTGGGACAAGGAAATGGACAGACTCGCTTCTGCTTCATACTCAGAAGATTATGTTCCCGAAATTCCGAACCACGTCGATGATGCCGTTACAGGTTTTGTTAAGGCAACAGGCGGTGTTATTACACAGACAGCCGCACTCGCTCTTATCCGTAAGCTTATTCCCGAAAACGCAATCGCTGTCGGTGCGGCAGGTTCACTCCCCGGCTGTATGCAGAGAATGTGGACAACAGACGCAATTGATTCCTACAATATGGAATACGGCTTCTCCTGTATGGGTTACGAAATCGCAGGTGCATTCGGATCAAAGCTTGCTTATCCCGACCGTGAAGTTTATGCATTCTCCGGTGACGGAAGCTACAATATGCTTCACTCTGAAATGATTACAGCTTTGCAGGAAGGCAAGAAAATCAATGTTCTTCTTTTTGACAACGCATCATTCGGTTGTATCAATAATCTTCAGATGGGTCAGGGAATTGAAGCTCTTTGTACAGAGTCACGTTACCGTGTTGGCGACGAGCCTATCCGTAACGGTGAGTTTATGAACATTGACTATGCCGCTTGTGCAAAAGGTTACGGTTACGTTACATACACAGCAAAAACTATGGATGAGCTTGAGGCTGCTCTTCTTGATTCATTCAAGCAGACAAAACCGACACTCATTGATATAAAGGTTCTTCCGAAGTCTATGACAGACGGCTACGGCGGATGGTGGAACGTTGGTTGTTCCGATATTCCCCGTACCGAAAAAGGCAAGGAAGCACTCAAAGAAAGAACAGAACACTTGCTCGAAGCAAGAAAGTATTGATAAAGGAGAGTTAATATGAACGCAGAAAAAATCAAGCTCGGTATCGCTCCTATCGGTTGGACAAACGACGATATGCCTGACCTCGGCGGTGAAATCACATTTGAACAGTGCGTAAGCGAAATGGCACTTGCAGGCTACAAGGGTTGCGAAATCGGCAACAAATATCCTAAGACAGTTGAGGGTATGCACGAATACCTTGATATCCGCGGTCTTGAAATCGCAAACCGTTGGTTCTCTTCATTCATCCTTACAAAGCCTTTTGAGGAAGTTGAAAAGGATTTCAGAGAAAACTGCGAATTCCTTAAGGGTTGCGGTGCAAAGCGCATCGGTGCTTCCGAACAGAGCTACAGCATTCAGGGACAGATGGAAACACCTGTTTTTGAGAAAAAGTATGTTATGAACGATGAAGAGTGGAAGAAGTTTACAGACGGTCTTTCAAAGCTCGGTAACATCGCTAAGGAATACGGTATCACTCTCGTTTATCACCACCATATGGGTACAGTTGTTCAGACAGCTGAAGAAATTGACAAGATGATGGATATGTGCGATCCCGATGCTGTTTACCTCCTCTTTGATACAGGTCACCTTGCATACTGCGGTGAGGACTATATGGCAGTTCTTAAGAAGTTTGCTAAGAGAATCAAGCACGTTCACCTTAAGGATATCCGTCCTGAAATCGTAGAAAAGGTTAAAGCAGAGCATCTTTCATTCCTTCAGGGTGTTCGTCTTGGTGCATTCACGGTTCCCGGTGACGGCACAATCGACTTCAAGCCTGTATTTGATGTTCTTGACGAGGCAGATTATGAAGGTTGGATGCTCGTAGAAGCTGAGCAGGATCCCGCAATCGCAAATCCGTTCAAGTACGCTAAGATGGCAAGAGAATATATTGCTGAAAAAGCTGGTATCTAAAGGAGAAATTAAAAATGGCTGAAAAAATCAAGTATTTTGTCAACGGTCAGTACGTTGAATCAAAAACAGACAAATATTACGAGCTTGTGAATCCCAGCACAGGCGAAATCACAGGCTATGCTCCCAACTGTACTGCAGAAGAGGTTGAGGGGGCAATCGCTGCAGCTAAGGCTGCATACCCTGCATGGAGTGCAACTCCCGCAATCAAGAGAGCTCAGATTATGTACAAGGTACGCGACCTTCTTATGGAGCATATGGAGGAGCTTACACATCTTGTTGCTGAAGAAAACGGCAAGGTATGGAGCGAGGCTGAGGGTGACGTACTCAAGGCTAAGGAAGGTACAGAGCTTGCAACTCAGGTTCCGTCACTTATGATGGGCGAAAGCACAATGGATGCTTCAAAAGGTTACGACACTGTTCTTTACCGTGAATCAATGGGTGTTTTCGCAGGTATCGTTCCCGTTAACTTCCCTGCTATGATTCCTTTCGGTTGGATGGCTCCCGTTTGCCTTGCAACAGGTAACACAATGGTTCTCAAGGCTGCAAGCCTTACTCCGAGAACAGCTCTCAGAATTGCAGGTCTTTACAAAGAAGCAGGTGTTCCCGACGGTGTTATCAACATCGTTACATGTTCAAGAAACGAAATCAACGTTCTTCTTGACAGCCCCGACGTTAAGGGCATCACATTCGTTGGTTCAACTCCCGTAGGTAAGCTCATTTACGAGCGTGCCGCAAAGAACGGCAAGAGAGTTCAGGCTCTCTGTCAGGCAAAGAACCACGCTCTCGTTCTTGAGGACACACCGATTGAAAGAACAGCTGCAGGTGTTATCAACTCAGCATTCGGTTGCGCAGGTCAGAGATGTATGGCACTCTCCTGCTGTGTTGTTCAGGAAAGTATCGCTGATGCATTCGTTGCAGAGCTTGTTAAACAGGCAAAGGCTATCAAGGTAGGCCCCGGCTACGATAAGACTTCAAAGCTCGGTCCTATTACATATAAGAAGCACTACGAAGAAGTTATCGCAGACATCAACAAGGGTGTTGCAGAGGGTGCAGAGCTTGTTCTTGACGGCAGAAACTGTGTTGTCGAGGGCTATGAAGGCGGCTTCTATGTAGGCCCGACAATCTTTGACAAGGTTACTCCCGAAATGACAATCGGTGACGAAGAAATCTTCGGACCGGTTCTCAGTATCAAGAGAGTCAAGACCTTTGAAGAAGGTCTTAAGCTTATGAACGCTAACCCGTACGCAAACGGTTCGGTTATCTTCACACAGAACGGTTATTATGCACGTGAGTTCACACGTCATACAGACGGCGGTATGGTAGGTGTTAACGTTGGTATCCCCGTGCCGATCGGATTCTTCCCCTTCTCAGGTCACAAGGATTCATTCTTCGGTGACCTCCACTGCCTCGGTAAGGATTCATACAGATTCTTTACAGAAAGCAAGTGCGTAACAACACGTTGGTTTGATGAAGAAGAAATGAAGAAGACAGAAGTTTCCACATGGGACGGAACAATATAATAAAGGAGCTTGAAAGTTATGATTAATGTTGGTATTATCGGCGCAGGCCGTATCGGTAAGGTTCATTGCGAATCCATTATGAGATATGTTAAAAATGCAACAGTTAAGGCTGTTGCTGACCCATTCCTTAACGACGAAACAATCGAATGGGCAAAGGGTCTCGGCATCGAAGAGTTCTACACAGATTATCACAAAATCCTTGAGGACAATGATATTCAGGCTGTTCTTATCTGCTCTTCAACAGACACACACTCAACAATTTCACTCGAAGCTATCGCAGCAGGCAAGCACATCTTCTGCGAAAAGCCGATTGACCACGATGTAAACAAGATTCTTGAAGTTAAGGCTGCTCTTGAAAACAGCAACGTTAAGTATCAGGTGGGCTTCAACCGTCGTTTCGACCACAACTTCAAGGCTGCAAGAAAGGCTGTTGAAGGCGGTCAGATCGGTGACCTCAACATTCTTAAGGTCTGCTCAAGAGACCCCGGTGCTCCTCCGGTAAGCTACATCAAGGTTTCAGGCGGTATCTTCCTTGATATGACAATTCATGATTTTGATATGGTTCGCTTTATGTCAGGTTCTGAGGTTGAGGAAGTATTTGCATACGGTGCGGTGCTCGTTGACCCGGCTATCGGCGAAGCTGGCGACATTGACACAGCAGTTATTTCAATGAAGCTCGCTAACGGTGCTATCGCAGTTATCGACAACTGTCGCCGCGCAAGCTACGGTTATGACCAGAGAGTTGAAGCTTTCGGTTCACTCGGTCAGGTTGCAATCGGCAACGATTCAGAATCAACAGCTGTTATTTCTGACGCTAACGGCGTTCGCGGTGAAGTTCCCCTCAACTTCTTCCTTGAAAGATATATGGGTGCTTACGTTGAAGAAATCACAGAGTTCATCGATTGCATCGTAAACGATAAGGAAGTAAGCGTTGGTCTTGACTGCGGTCTTCAGCCCGTACTTATCGGTCTTGCAGCAAAGAAGTCACTCGTAACAGGTATGCCTGTTAAAATTGCAGACATCGCTGCTGAATATTCATTATAATCTTTAACTGATAAAACACCGTCGGAGTATGCACTTCGGCGGTATTTTTATACTGAAACAGAAGAAGTATTGCATTTTTGTCGAAAATTAGTTACAAAAAGTTACAGAAATTTCTGAAATGTCATAATTTCGTAACATTTGTGTGTTATAAATATATTTGTCGGGTTCCGACGAAACTAAAAAAAGGACGATTTTTATGCATTTTAAAAACTACATAAAGAAAGCTCTTATTGTTTTACTCGCGGTAATTACTGTTTTATCTTCCACAACAGTTGTTTCATTTGCAGCATCTGTTCCGACGAACAAAACAGTTCAGACTATTTTTGATTTCCTTGTTGATGAAATGGGACTCAACTCTGCAGCAGCTTGCGGTGTTCTCGCTAACATTGAAAAGGAATCAAACTTCAACCCCAACCTTTACGGCGACAGCGGCTCAAGCTACGGTATCTGCCAGTGGCATAACGGAAGATTCGATAACCTCAAAAGCTTCTGCGCCAAGAACGGTTATTCATGGAAATCACTTGAAGGTCAGCTCTACTTCCTCAAGTATGAGCTTGAAAAACAGGCAAGTACAACAGGTTATATCCTTGATAAAATCGAGGATGTTCCAAACTCAGCAGAGGGTGCTTATCAGGCTGCTTACGACTGGTGCTACTACTTTGAACGTCCCGCTAACAAGACTTCTAAGTCCGAAGCAAGAGGCACACGTGCAAAGGAAGATTACTGGCCTGTATACAAGCTTGTTTACAACATCGGAGACGTTAACAGTGATAACAAGATAAATTCAACCGATGCGCTTAAGGTGCTTGAGTACTCAGTCGGAAAAGCAAATCTTAACAAGAGTCAGCTCAAAGCCGGCGACATTGACAAGAACGGTCAGGTTAACTCTCAGGATGCCTACATTATTCTTTCAATTTCATCCGGTAAAGCTAACATAAACAACTACAAATAATAAATCAAGACCTCGGAAAAATCTGAGGTCTTTTTTATTGATGATTTTGTATTTTTTTGTTATAATTAATTTGTCACATTGCAGTTTAGACAAAAGGAGTATTTGATATGAGAAATCAAGTTCAAAACGATTATTCTATATCGTTAATCAGACTTATAGCCACATCGTTCATCGTAATTTGTCATATAATGCAATACTTAGATATTGAACTTGCATGGTGGTTTAATGTAGGCGTACAAATCTTTTTATGTATGTCTGGTTTTTTGTACGGCAAAAAAAACAAAACAGAAAATATCTTAACTTTTTACAAAAAGAATGCACTAAAAATTTTGACAGATTACTATGTTGTTGTTATTGCAGTAATTCTTTTGTTTATCATTTGTCATCCGGATAAAATAGGGATTGGGGTAATTCCAGGTGTTTTATTGACTTCTTCAACACTCGAAGGCGGGGAACATCTTTGGTATATATCCTATTGTTTATTTTGTTATCTTATTACACCTTTTCTCTCACTTTATTTCAACGTGCATAGTGACAAACACATCGTTAAACGATTTTTAATTGTAAGTATTTTCTCGATTCTTTTAATAGAGTCTTTTGTAGGTTATTTTGAATCAACTTGGATTTTTTGTTATATTCTCGGTTTCTTTTTAGGAAAAATTTCAACATTCGACAAAGGTAATTTGCACACCAATGTATCTTTAATAATTTGTTTTATTGCGATTATAATGAACTCTATTAAGATACTTCAAGATTATGTTTTACCTTTAGAATTGGATGGAATCACTTTTTTTCTATATCAAAAATTCCGTAATTTTTCTCATGTTGCACTTGGTTCCTCATTATTTGTTGTATTTAAGTTTATTTTTTCAAAAATATTTAAAAACGGATATCCCAATGTAATTAAAAAAGCCTGTTGTTATTCAGATAAATATTCATATGATATCTATCTCGTTCATCAATTTCTGATTTTAGGCCCGTTTTCTTTGATGAGGCTCACCGATACGTTATGGTTGAACATAATTATAATAACAGCACTAATGATAGTCTTTGCTGTTATTGTTAACGTTATTTCAAAGCACACCAGAAATAAAATTAGTGTCATAATTAATGAGTAATTTGTATTTCATATACAAAACCAGTTTTAAACTTAGACTAAAATTTTTCAGGATCACAATTTACAATTCTCCTTATATTTGTGAATTCTCTATGCTACTTTATTTTTTGCATAAACACTAAAGGCAAAACTATCTCACAATGCAGATAGTTTTGCCTTTATCTTATTTTATGTGAAAACCTCAGTTAGCTTTATTCATCGCCTTATCAATCTCGTCATCTAGCATATAAGGCAGAACTTCGGTCGCCTTTGCAATAGCCTTTTTCAGCTCTTCCATTTCATCCTTTTTGAATGTGGAAAGCACCCAATCTGCAAGGTTGTAATCGGGATGCGGTTTTGCTCCTACACCAATCTTGATGCGCGGAAAATTATCTGAATTAAGGTGATAGATAATGCTCTTGATTCCGTTGTGTCCGCCGTCCGTTCCCTTGCGTCTTATTCTGAGCTTTCCGCAAGGTAATGAAATGTCGTCAAAGATAACGATTATTTTTTCAGGCGGAATTTTATAAAACTGTGAAATCTCCCTCACAGCCTCACCGCTGTTGTTCATAAACGTCTGCGGTTTCACAAGCAAGCATCTGTGACCTGATATAACAGTATCGCTGATAAGCGCTTTATACTTAAGCTTTTTAATTTCAACATTTTCTTCAACGGCAATGTGATCAAGAGTAAGGAAACCTGCGTTGTGGCGTGTGAATTCATAGTCCCTACCCGGATTTCCGAGACCCACGACCATAAACTCAGGCGAGCCTGACGGCGATGCCGTTACTTTTTTTCTGAAAAACATTTTTTACTCCTCAAAACATTCGGGACGGATAACCGTCCCGAAACTTTTTTAAAATTCAACCGGCATATGTGCAGTTGTAACCTTTGACCAATCATCAACCGAATCTGATGAATTATCCATAAGTGTATATGCAATCTTGATATCCATACTCTTGAGTGTTGCGATAATTTCTTCTTCCGTCTCAAACTTTGAAGTATCAACATATGCGTCCAGAGCCACATGGTTTCCTCTGCCTGCAGGAATACCGTATTCAGTGTCAAGTTCAGTATCAACAATCAGATTTTCTGTCTGCTTCGATTTAACAAATCTCATTGCGGCATCTTTTGAATTTGAATTAAGAATATAAACAAAAACGCTGACATGCTTCCATGTTGTTCCGCTTTTGATCATCTTTTCAGCCTTTGCTTTGTCGATACCCAACTCACCGGCTTTTTCCGTCAAGCGGCGCTTCATATTGTCGTTTACGCTGTCAAGAGATTTCTGGATACTGATATAATACAGTTCTCCTGTTTTCTCGGTAACTTTCGTTGTTGCGCCCGATTTAGTTGTTCCGTCGACTTTTTCCGGATATACTGTAACATCAACTTTGAAAGTTCCGTTTTCTGCCGAAGGCAGTGCAAGCTCGCCCGTAGCATTTGTATCCGCATCAGTTGTGGTTTGCCCCTCATCACCTTTCTTACATCCGAATGATGTGAGCAGAACACCTGCAACAAGTATAATTGAAGCTGCTCTGATTAAAATATTCTTGTTCATAGTCTACCTCTTATTTCTGCCATTTATAGGGCTTTTTCTTTGAAATCCAATCCTTCTTGATTGTCTGTCTTGAACGTGCGATTGCAAGTGCATTGTCAGGAACATCCTCAGTAATAACAGAGCCTGCCGCTGTATAGCTGTTCTTACCCACACTTACGGGAGCAACAAGATATGTGCTGCAGCCAAGGAACGCGTGGTCGTCAACCTTTGTGCGGTTCTTTTCCTTGCCGTTGTAGTTAACCGTTGCACAGCCGCAACCTACGTTGATATCCGTACCGAAATCTGCATCGCCGATGTAGGAAAGATGCGAAACACTCGTTCTGTCGCCGACTTTTGCGTTTTTGAACTCAACGAAGTTGCCTGCCTTTACGCCCTCGCCGATAACACAGTCAGGTCTTATTCTTGCGAACGGACCGATTGTTGTTCCGTTCTTAACCGTTGAAGAGTAGCACTGTGTGTTATTAAGAGCAACATTGTCGCCGATAACGCTGTTTTCAATGAAGCTGTTCGGTCCGATTACACAGCCTTCGCCGATAACCGTGTCGCCCTTGATGATTGTACCCGGAAGAATTTCCGTTTCTGCACCGATTTTAACACCGGGACTTATCATAATGCCGTCAGCACAAGGAATTGAAACACCGTCAAGCATAAGGTCTTCCATAACCTTTTTACGTGCGATTTCATTGAGCTGCTGAAGCTGTACTCTGTCGTTAGCGCCGAGGACAACGTCCGGATTACCTGCCTCGTAGGCAACGGCATTAAGATTCTTTTCAAGGATAACCTCAATCGCATCTGTGAGATAGTACTCCGCCTGATGCTTTTTATCGTGCATCTCAACAATGCCTTCAAGAGATTCAAGCAAAACAGAGCAGTTGAACCAATACGCACCCGAATTTACTTCGTTTATCATCTTCTCGGCATTGTTTGCATCGTTTTCTTCAACAATCTTCTTAAGACATTTATCCTTATTACGGATGATTCTTCCGTAACCTTTGGGATTGTCAATCTTTGCAGAAATGATTGTAACTGCATTCTTATGTGAAGTATGATACTCAAACGCAGTGCTGATCGTCTTCGCATCGATAAGCGGAGCATCGCCGTTAAGGATGAGAATATCGCCCGGGGTGTGAGCCTTGATAAAATCCTTAGCCTGCATAACAGCATGTCCCGTACCGAGCAATTCCTTCTGCTCAACAGTGCTGAACTTTCCGCCGAGATGAGCTTCAAGCTCCTCACGTCCGTGACCGGTAACAACACAAATATCGTCAACACCGCCTGCGATTGCCGCATCGGTCACCCAGTCAATCATAGGTTTGAATAAAACTTCTGCCAAAGCCTTAGGCTTTGAGGTTTTCATACGTCTTCCCTCGCCTGCCGCGAGAATTAATGCACACTTTCTGCCCATAAACAAACCTCCGATCAGGAATTATAATTATACAAATTTATTATCGCACAAAAACATTCAAATTACAATACCGAAATGCAGATTACTATTCTTTTTTATAAAATAAATCATCAAAACTTATACCATAAAATCTGTTATAATACCTGTGAGGTTTTATCTGTTTATATCGTCTAATAAGTGAAAGGACACCTTTCAGGAAGGAGGATGCCGATGGATAACGGTGCAAGTAGCTACCGCCGTTTCCTTGACGGTGATGACAGCGGTTTTGTTGAGATAATAAAAGATTACAAAGACGGACTTATGCTTTACATCAACAATTATGTCCGAGATTTACATATTGCTGAAGACCTGACGGAAGATACTTTCTTTAAAATTGTGACCAAGAGGCCGCGTTTTTCGGGTAAATCAAGTTTTAAAACATGGCTTTATGCAATCGGCAGGAATGTTGCGTTGGATTATCTAGAAAAACATTCCAAGCAGAAGGATATTCCGCTTGAAGATATAAGATACCGGACAGACGAAGAGAAATTAATTGAAACAGATTTTTTTTGTGAAGAACAAAAGATTTTGCTTCACCGCGCAATGAGCAGACTTAAGCCTGAATACAGGCAGATTTTATGGCTGGTTTATTTCGAAAACTTCAGCAATAAAGAAGCGGCAACCGTGATGAAAAAGAATGTCCACAACATTGAAACTCTTGTTTACAGAGCAAGACTTGCTTTAAAAGAAGAACTCAAAAAGGAGGATTTTGTTTATGAAGACTTATGATGAAATGGCAGAAAGTGTTTTCCGCCGCAGAGACGAATACGTCCGGAAGAAAAAAGAATCAAGAAAAAAAACTGTCAAGCTTTCCGTATCCTTTGCGTGTATAGCATTGGTTTTGTTTGCAGGTTTCGGTCTGCATCAGAAAGAACAAGTCAGCAGTCCTGCTTTGCCTGAACCTGTAAAACCAACCGAACAAACTCTTGCCGATTCTGTTACAACAGGCGAAAAGGATTACTACGTTTCCTCCGAAGACACCCCGTTTAATAACGGACCTTGTGTACCTTCGGACAGTGAAGAAAACAACAGCGAAAACGTTGGCAGAACGGATATAATTGATTCTTATGAAGGTGTCAGTTCCTCAGGTTCAGCCTGCTATGCCGTGCCAAAAAACGGAACAAGCTTTTTTTCAATACCTTTGAATGCCGCATTTGACGCATACGGAGATACCTGCGATGAAACAGGCGGCAGAATTGTTTACAGAGTTGCCGTCAGGGTTTTTAAGAACACAAAAATGATTACAGGTAAGGATGACCTTGTTAAGATATCAGAAAAGCTTCACAGAATGGGATATATACCATCAGTTGAGGTTGCAAACGGCGATGACAGCACAGCCGTGCTTTCTCTTCTTGTAACAGAAGAAGCCCTAAGAAATTTCAAGGCTGATGAAGAAAACGCATATTTCTTTTTCCTCTATAACGAGCAAGACGGTGCGGGCAATAATCGAACGGCTGACGACAGAGTAACGGTTATAAATTGATGTTTGGCGGTGGGTACTATCCCACCGCTTTTGCAAATTCGGGTTTGACGAACAAATTTAAAATTAACATCGTAGGGGCAGATATCATCTACCCGACAAATTTGTGTATTTCTAACGGGAACATAATATGTTCCCCTACGGACACGCCTGAATCTGTTTAGTAGGGCACAACGGAGAGCGACGTGCCGATATTCTGCTGTATTTAACGGCGTGTCGTAAACGTCACGCCCTACAAAAAGAATTTAAAACAGCTCTACAAACCTGAATTTGTCGATATCATTTTGCAACCTTAAAATGTACACTTTACAATTTTCTCCATTTTTCGTCAGTTAATACAAAAAAATCCTTTTTCACATCCTACAAATTTCCATAAAAAAGTATAGACATTTTGCATAAGTGTGTGATATACTACCTTATGAATGTTAGTGGGATATTATGCCTGTTAACACCCATATTAGTATATTATTATTTTGGAGGTATAAAAATGGCACACAAGTTTGTTTACCTTTTCAAAGAGGGTAACGCTTCAATGCGTGAGCTCCTCGGCGGTAAGGGTGCTAACCTTGCTGAGATGACAAGTCTCGGCCTTCCCGTTCCCCAGGGTTTCACTGTTACAACAGAAGCTTGTACACAGTACTATGAGGACGGCAGAAAGATCAATGATGAAATCCAGGCTGAAATCATGGAGTACATCGACAAGATGGAAGAGATCACCGGCAAAAAGTTCGGCGATACAGAGAATCCTCTCCTTGTTTCAGTTCGTTCAGGTGCTCGTGCTTCAATGCCCGGTATGATGGACACAATCCTCAACCTCGGCCTCAACGAAGAAGTTGTTGAAGTTATGGCAACTAAGTCAGGCAATGCTCGTTGGGCATATGACTGCTACAGAAGATTTATCCAGATGTATTCCGACGTTGTTATGGAAGTTGGTAAGAAGTATTTCGAGCAGCTTATCGACGAAATGAAGGAAGTCTGATGCTTTACACAGGACGTTGAGCTTACAGCTGATGACCTTAAGGAACTCGCTGAGCAGTTCAAGGCTGAGTACAAGTCAAAGATCGGTAAGGACTTCCCGTCAGACCCGAGAGAGCAGCTCATGGGTGCTGTTGAGGCTGTTTTCCGTTCATGGGACAACCCGCGTGCTAACGTTTACCGTCGTGACAACGATATCCCGTACTCATGGGGTACAGCTGTTAACGTTCAGGCTATGGCTTTCGGTAACATGGGTGACGATTGCGGTACAGGTGTTGCTTTCACACGTGACCCCGCTACAGGCGACAAGGGCCTTATGGGTGAATTCCTTGTAAACGCACAGGGTGAAGACGGTGTTGCTGGTGTTAGAACTCCAATGCCAATCGCACAGATGGCTGAAAAGTTCCCAGAAGCATACGCTGAATTCGTTAAAGTTTGTGCTACTCTTGAAGACCACTACAGAGATATGCAGGATATGGAATTTACAGTTGAAGCTGGCAAACTCTATATGCTCCAGACAAGAAACGGTAAGAGAACAGCTAAGGCTGCTCTTAAGATTGCTTGCGACCTCGTTGACGAAGGTATGATTGACGAGAAGAAAG
>JAZSID010000112.1:0-11446 GCA_045533625.1 Acutalibacteraceae bacterium
CCGTTCCCATCCCGAACACGGTAGTTAAGCTCTTCAGTGCTGAAAATACTTGGCGGGCAGCCGCCCGGGAAGATAAGGCGACGCCGACATTTTTTATTTAACAAGCAGAAAGAATATTTTTATTTCTTCTGCATAAAATCAAAATATGCCTCAATAGCTCAGCTGGCAGAGCACGCGGCTGTTAACCGCGGTGTCACAGGTTCGAGCCCTGTTTGAGGCGCCAAAGGACAGAAATCCGAACTTTCGGGTTTCTGTCCTTTTTTCTTTTGTGTTTCAAATAGCTTTCACCTCTGACACCACACTTTGCTGTATTTTCGGCGGCAGCAAGCCACCGCCCTACCGTGCGAAGGAAGTTCTAGTGGATCAGGTTCTTATATTTCTGACCGTATTTGTCACAGGTGAAATTTATCTTTTTTAGGACGGTCGGGGACGCCCGTCCCTACGTGTTGTGTTTTATTGACATTTTAATAATAATTTATATGTCCTTGAAATCATTCATAGAACGGTAGAAGTTGTGCTAAATGGCAAAATTGGGTTAATACTAAGCAGTGAAATTAAAATTACACGTGTACGAATCGCTTGATTAATTTTGTTAATTCATTGACATTTAAGAGTTAGTGATATATAATATTTCCGATAATTTTTTATAGGAGTGTGTAAACAATGCCATTAGTAAATGCAAAAGAAATGCTTACAAAAGCAAAGGCTGGTCACTATGCAGTTGGTCAGTTCAATATCAATAACCTTGAGTGGACAAAGTCAATTCTTCTCACTGCACAGGAAATGAATTCACCTGTTATCCTTGGTGTGTCTGAAGGTGCAGGTAAATATATGTGCGGCTACAAGACAGTTGTAGGTATGGTTGAGGGCATGATCGAAGGTCTTAACATCACAGTTCCTGTTGCTCTTCATCTTGACCACGGCTCATACGAAGGCGCAAAGGCTTGCATCGAAGCAGGCTTCAGCTCAATCATGTTCGACGGTTCTCACTATCCTATCGATGAAAACATCGAAAAGACAAAGGAACTTGTTGCAATCTGCGAAGAAAAAGGCCTTTCAATCGAAGCTGAAGTTGGTTCAATCGGCGGCGAGGAAGACGGTGTTGTTGGTGCAGGCGAATGTGCTGATCCTAACGAATGCAAGATGATTGCTGACCTTGGCGTAACAATGCTTGCAGCAGGTATCGGTAACATCCACGGTAAGTATCCTGAAAACTGGGCAGGTCTTTCATTCGAAACTCTTGCAGCTGTTCAGGAAAAGACAGGCACAATGCCTCTCGTTCTTCACGGCGGCACAGGTATTCCTGCTGATATGATTCAGAAGGCTATCTCTCTCGGTGTTTCAAAGATTAACGTTAACACAGAGTGTCAGCTTGCATTCCAGGAAGCAACAAGAAAGTACATCGAAGCAGGCAAGGACCTTGAAGGTAAGGGCTTTGACCCGAGAAAGCTTTTGGCTCCCGGTGCAGAAGCAATCAAGGCTTGTGTAAGAGAAAAGATTGAACTCTTCGGTTCAGCTAACAAAGCATAATTTTTTAACAAATATTTTAAAGACCATCGTCCATCCGACGGTGGTCTTTTTGCTTTATATAACAAGTTTGGTTCAGCTTGATAATACTGTCTAAAAATGATATATTAAAATAAAAATATAATAGTGCAATAATTTATCTGTTTCAATCGTGTTATATGTGAAAGGAGGAATGGTCATGACTGTTTTTATTAAGGGAAAGGACGCTTTCTCTTTTGCCTTCAAGCAATACACGGACACTGTTTACCGCGTTGCCTTACATAACACTGCAAATTTTTCTGATGCGGAGGATGTTACGCAAGAGGTTTTTATAAAGCTTCTTGAAACAAACAAGGCTTTCCGGGACAGTGAACACCTTAAGGCATGGTTAATCAGAGTTACCATAAACCTGTGCCGTGATAAAATGAAAAAGTCAAGCCGTGAAACATTTGTTGAAAATATTTTTCCATATAAAACCGGTGAAGAAAAAACTGATGTTTTAGAGGCTGTTAAAGCCTTGCCGGAAAAGTATCGAAATACTATTTATCTTCATTATTATGAAGGATACACCGCCAAGGAGATCGGGAAAATTCTTGATGCGAAAGAAAACACGGTTTTATCATGGCTCAGCCGCGGTCGTGATGCCTTGCGAAAAGAACTTGACGGAGGTTTTGATGATGAATAAAAATGATTATATCAAAGCGGTGGATAATATTACTGCGCCTCAGGAGCTTGTTAACAGAATAGAAGCGCTTGATCCGCCTGTAAAAAAGAAAAAAACACCGATCTGGAAAACCGTAACAGCAGTTGCGGCTTGCTTAGTTGCGGTGACAATTGCTTTTTCGGGAATTGTCGGAGGTTCGCTTAAAGCTGAGAGCGAAGATATGCTGTTGGAAAACGGCAACCGCAACGATTTTTTAGCCGATTCGTACGGCGACAGTATGGATGATGTGTCCGAAAGTGTTACAAGCGGTTCAGCGACAGGTGAAAAAACTAACCGCAAAATTGTTAAAACTGCAACACTCAGCATAAAGACAAAGAACTATGAAACATTTATGAACGGTGTTAAGCAGAAGATTGAGCAGTATGGCGGATATATTGAGCAAAGCCAGGAATATAATTACGATAACGCTTCTAACAGAAATGCCAATATGAACGTAAAAGTTCCTGCCGACAAGCTGGAAAAATTTATTGAAGAGCTTGCGGCAATCGGAACAATAACCTCAAAAACGATTGCGAGCAGTGACATTACGGATTCATACATTGATGTTGAAAGCAGAATCAAAGCACTTGAAACAGAGGAAGAAACCCTGCTCGGTCTTCTGAAAAAAGCGGAAAGTCTTACAGATGTCATTGAGCTTCAGGAAAGACTTTCAACTGTCAGAGCTGACCTTGAAAGAATAAAGGCTCAGAAGCAAAGCTATGACGGAATGGTTGCTTATTCGGGTGTAACCCTCGACATCAACGAGGTTGAAAGAGTTGTGGAGGGTGACGATACATTCTTCGGTGAGGTTAAAGAGAAGCTGATGAACAACCTCTATGATCTTGGTGATTTCTTCCGGGAGTTCGCAATTAATTTCATTGCAGCATTGCCGTATATCGCAATTCTTGGTGTGGTTGCTGTAGTTGTGATTGTTGTTGTGAAAAAAGTAAAAAAGAGATAAAAGAACATAAATCCGAACACATCTATTCTTAGTGATGCGTTCGGATTTGTTGTTATGTTTCTGATATAAAGAGTTCTTCAACTGTTGTTTTTAAAAATTTTGCAAGCTTCATTGCCAATTCAAGAGTGGGATTATATTTATTATTCTCAATAGCGATAATCGTTTGACGGGAAACTTTTAATGCTTCCGCCAAATCTTCTTGTCTGTATCCTTGTTGTTTGCGTAATTCCTTTATTCTGTTTGTCATGACTCCATCACCCAAATCATAATTACCATATTTAAAATTATAAGGGTAATTATCGAAACGATAATACATATCAAAACTGTTTTGAATAGTGGTGAAGCCTTGGGTGATTCTTCGTCACCTTTTACCGCATTATGGGTTATTATTAGCTGTGACACATTCTGAATAATCAATCCGCCTGTTGCAAGCATTGACGGTAAAATATTAAGGTGTGTGTGATATGTCAAAACCTTATAGCTTTCATAAAAAGCCCATATTATCAATGCAAACTCAAGGAAAAAGAAAGCATTTCGCTGTGCTTTGAACAGAATACTTTGTTCCATTTCATCCATTTTGTGAAATCCTAATTTTTTGAAAAGATTTTTCATATTGACACCTCCCTGGAATGTAAAGAACTCTTTACATATTTATTATATTAATTTCCCTAATAAATGTCAAGATATTTTAACATTTGATTTCATATCCGGAGTGTCGTAAGAAGACAACAAGCAAGATTTCTTGCACACGATTTATTTGTGTGGTATAATCAATATTACAAATCGGAACATATAAAATATATAAATCGGAGGTAATCTTATGAAATACCGTGAGGATAAGTACGGAAACAAGCTGTCTGTTCTGGGCTTTGGGTGCATGCGTTTTAAAAAGAAAATGGGCAGAATCAATATGGCAGACGCAGAGCGTCAGGTGATGTCAGCTTTCCGCAACGGCGTTAATTATTTTGATACGGCTTTTATTTATCCCGGCAGCGAATCGGCAATCGGAGAGATTTTTGAAAAGAACAACATCCGTGATCAGGTGTATATTGCAACAAAACTTCCGCCGCAGCTTATGCGCAGTACTGAAATTCTTGACAAGCTTTTCAATGAACAGTTGAAAAGACTGCGTACTGACCATATCGATTTTTACCTTATGCATATGATGGCAGATATCAAGGTCTGGGAAAGACTGAAAAGCATCGGTATTGAAAAATGGATTGAGGATAAAAAGGCAAGCGGTGCAATACGTCAGGTCGGTTTTTCATATCACGGCAAATCGGATATGTTTTGCAAGATTATCGATGCTTACGATTGGGATATGTGCCTTATACAGTATAACTATATGGACGAGCATACTCAGGCAGGACGAAAGGGCCTCCTTCACGCTTGTGAAAAGGGGATTCCTGTTATGATTATGGAACCTCTCCGCGGCGGCAGGCTTGTCAACAATCTTCCTGCAGAAGCAAAAGAAATTTTTGCAACGCATCCTGTTCAGCATACTCCCGCACAGTGGGCTTTTCGCTGGCTTTGGAATCAGCCCGAGGTTGCCGTTGTGCTTTCGGGTATGAATTCTGATGAAATGGTAGCGGATAATATCAGAACTGCATCCGAAACTGAAATCGGTGAACTTACGGCAAATGATGAAGAGATGCTCAAGCGAGTTGTTAACGCTATCAATTCCAAAATGAAGGTTGGTTGTACAGGGTGTGAATACTGTATGCCCTGTCCCCAAAATGTTAATATCAGCGGAACTTTTTCTGCATATAACCGACACTTTGCTGACGGTAATTCTGCAGGCTTCAGAGAGTATGTCAAATGCACAACTTCGGGTAAATTCGCTCCTGCTTCAGCGTGTATAGGTTGCGGAAAATGCGAAAAGCATTGTCCGCAAGGTATTGAGATACGCAAACAGCTCAAAGAAGCTGAAAAGGTGCTTGAAGTTCCTGCATATAAAAAGATTTATAAGATTACTTCGGTTTTCAAAAAGAAAAAATAAAAAGGTTTTTGACGAGGTCTTTCCGGGATTCGCAAAGCTACAAACTGAAATTCCATATGGCAATGGGATTTGATGAAGCAAACCGCAATGTGTGTTTTAAGAAAAACTGTAATCAGGTTGAAAAATTCGGGTTTGTCGAGGAAAATTCAAATAAACATTGTAGGGGACGACGTCCTCGACGTCCCGTTTAACCACACGCGATTTCGGGACGGGTGACCCGTACCCTACAACCTATGAGTAATAATCGTGTCCGTAGGGGAATATATTATTGTTCCCGTCAGAAATGTGCAAATTTGACTAGCAGATAATATCTGCCCCTACGAACCTAGCCTCAAAACAACTGAGTAGGGACGGGCGTCCTCGACCGTCCGTTAACTCAGCAGAATCTGCGGATGGTCCGGGAGGCCCATCCCTACGCACACAGAGTAAGATTGTGCAAAATCATAGATTCCGACAAACTCGAATTTGTCGAGCAATTATAAAAGGAGAGAATAACCGTCCTTTCCGATATACGCAGATTGATTTTTGCGGAGAAACAAGTATAATTCTGTGTAAGAGGTGATTTTATGAAAACAAAGGAAATGGATAAGCTCACAAAACATTTTGATACTTATTTCGAGCAAGATGATTCTACCGTTATTCATCCGATTGTGGATGATGGGTTGCATATTGATGTGTTGATATATAAGCCGAATAAAAAATATCCTTTCTGGAAATTGGTTACAATGGGTGCGAGTGATTACAGAATGCCTCCCATTCAGAATACGGTTGGATTAAACAATGAATATATGATGTTTGTTGATTCGGAGATTGACCTGACAGACAAAGAAGCTTTAATGTGGTACTATGCTAATTTGATTAATGTGGCAACGTATGCTTATTATAACAAAACACATATTACTTACGGACACAGCTTCGAGTGGACAAACGATGACCCCGAGGATGAAATGATTGCGGCGTTTATTGAATTTCCGCAGATAACGGGTACTACTGCAATTCTGAGATGTAAGCTTGGTTTCATGAAAGTTGCTACTTGTCTGCAGGTAGTACTTCTTAACAAAGAGGAATTGGAAAAGCTTATGCAGATAGGGCCGAGTGCCTTCAGTGATTATCTGTATCCCGAAGACGGTTCAAAACCGCATTTTCTGACGGAAAGACACAGAAGTGAAAAGTTTTGATTTTTCATAGTTAAAAATAAAGAATTACCCTAATATATGTTACATTTTATGCCGGGGATGATTAGTTTGGAGAATATTTCTTTGATTGATTCCAATTTCAAGGTGAATACAGAATTGGATATTGAAGATATTAAATTTTATGATATCAAGCAACCGCCGTTTAAAATTTACGGAGTGTTTTATGAATCGGGAAAATTCAGAAGACTTCCTGAAAACGTTGCAAAAACCGTTAACGACGGTGTTTACAATCTGCATACTCATACTGCGGGCGGCAGGGTACGATTCAGGACTGACAGTCATTATGTTGCTATACACGCGAAAATGCCGGGTATAGGAAAAATGCCTCATATTGCTTTGACGGGTTCAGCAGGATTCGATTTGTATATCGGCAAAGAACCTGAAAGGTATTGTGGAACTTTTATTCCTCCGTTTGAGATTCGGGACGGTTATGAAAGTGTTATCCGTTTTGACTCTTCTGAAATGCGGGATATAACCGTTAATTTTCCGCTTTACAGTGAAGTTGCGCAGCTGTATATCGGTGTAAGCGAGGATGCGAAGTTATGTTTTGCCGAGCCGTACAAAGTTGAAAAACCTGTTGTTTATTACGGTTCTTCAATAACACAGGGCGGCTGTGCTTCCAGGCCGGGAAGCTCATATGAAAGTATCATATCTCGAAGGCTTAATGCAGATTATATTAATCTCGGTTTTTCGGGCAGCGCAAAAGGCGAAGATGAAATTGCAGAATATATAAGTGAACTCGAAATGTCATGTTTTGTATATGATTATGACCATAACGCACCGACGGCAGAGCATTTAAAAGAAACGCACGAAAAAATGTTTAAGCTGATTCGCGAAGCAAACCCCGATTTGCCGATAGTATTGCTTTCAAGACCCAAGTTTACCTTAACCGAAGAGGAAGAAACCCGTCTGAATATAATTAAAGAAACATATCAGAACGCAATCAGAAGCGGAGATAAGAACGTGTATCTGCTTGATGGCAGAGAGCTTATGGAAATGGCAGAGGAAGAGGGAACTGTTGACGGTTGCCATCCGAACGACCTCGGATTTATGTCTATGGCGAGAGAGCTCGGAGAACTTTTGGAGAAAGTATTATAAAAGATTAAATCCGAACACACCGTTTTGTGATGTGTTCGGATTTTTATATAACTATATTAATTTTAAAACGAATTATTTTTTCAATGACCATTTTTGTTGCATTATAACTGCAGGAACATAGTCGTTCTCTCTTGTATAGAAAACGGTCAGCATTTCTCCGTCGGGGAGTTCAATTGTGGACGGATAGCCGAGGTCGTCGGTGTCTTTGCCTTCAAAGAGAACACTTTCGTCGCTCCAGGTTTCACCGTTATCTTCGCTGAAAATCGCCCATATTCCGTAAGGCTTGCTTCTGTGTGAAAATGTGGAAATCAACGTGCCTGAGGAATGCATAAACAGGTGTCCCGGTGCACCGCTATTGTCCCTGACAATCTGCACGGGTTTGCTCCATGTTGTGCCGTTGTCAAGCGAAACAGTCTGGTAAAGAGTGAACAGCGTTTCTTCTTTGTTTTCAACACGAAGGTGGCAGATTATCTTTCCGTCGGCAAGCTGAATCGCGTGAGGCTCGTAGAAATAGTAGTCCTTGAATTCGTCGTATTTGTAAATTCCGAGGTCTCCGCGGAGTGTCATTTCACCTGTTTCGGTGTTGATAACGTGTGCTTCAATGTGATTATGTAGGTCGATCTTTCTGCCGACCCACAAAACAGTGCCGTCGTTAAGAACGGTAGGTCCGTGCGGTGACGAAACGGGAGATTTATATATTTTACCAAAGGTTTCACCGCAGTCGTTGCTTATTCTGAAGCTGATTCCCAAAGCCTCAGCCTCGTCTTCTGCAGAAACAGAATTTATGTAATCAAAACACTCCTGAGTCTGCGGCATATTTTCTCTTTGAAATTCAAGAGTATTATTAAAAGAAGTTGCAATAAGACCGCTTTCGCCGAAGACGGTAAGCCCCACATCCCTGTCATCAAGCACAGTGTCGAAAACGGGAACGGGCTTCGAGTAGGTTTCTCCGTTGTCATCGCTGAAGGCTAAAACACCCTTGCCGAAAGGACAGATATGCTCAACACGGTAGCCCGAAGCACCGACACAGATTTTTCCGTTCTGAAGCTTTGCAACGGTCGGCCAGGCAAAATAGGCGTGGTGGCTTTCTGTGTTCGTCATAACAATTTTTGGTGAGCCGATTAATTTAATATTCAAAAGAAAATCACCTCTTCAAAAAGCATAGAATTATTTTATATAATTATAATATTTGTGTCAAGATTCTGACGATTAGTTTGACTTGATAGTTGCGACAATGGTATAATACAATTATTAAGTTGAAATACGAGGTGCATTATGAAAAATCTCAGTATAAAGCAGATTCTTGATGCTCAGTTCAGGGTGAGCGCGGAAAGTCCCGTGCTCAGACCGTTTGACGGCTCGTTCGTAGTTGCTGACCCGTCACTTCTTACTCCCGACGTAAGCCACGACGGGAAATGGCATATGTTTCTGCACACGACGCTGGCTGTTTATCATTTTATCAGCGATGACGGCATAAAATTTGAAAAGGTGCAGAAGGTTGTCGGCAGAGCGATGCGACCGAACATCAACCGTGTTGGCGATACATATTATCTTTTTTACGAAAGAACACGTCCGCTGTTTATGAACGCGTTGAACATCGTAAATGCGGTCAGGTGGAACTCGGAGATTTATGTTGTTCAGAGCACCGACCTTGTGAATTGGTCAGAGCCGAAACGTGTGCTCGGCAACACGAAGGATTTTGAAATCAGCAAAAGAGGAACAGCACTTTCAAATCCGTTTCTTCTGCAGGAAGACGGGGTCAACAGGCTTTATTATTCCTGCGGAATGACGTATATCGACGACTGCAAATTCTGTGAGCCGACACACATCAGCTATGCACAAAGCAAACATATAACGGACGGATATATTGCAGCCGAAAAACCGTTGATTTCTCCCGATAAAAACAATCCGTACCTCAATCTTTGCAGCGGCTGCTTGAAGGTTTACAAGCTCAGCGACGGTTACATCGGCGTTCAGAACGGCATTTTCGAAAAGGACGGCAAAAGCCACTCTGCAATCTTTCTTATGTCCTCGACCGACGGACTTGATTTTAAGTTTGAAAAGATGCTGATTGAACCCTGCGTTGTTGACGGTAAGGATTGGATGAAGCAATTTGTTTATGCGAGCCACCTTGTGCGGCAGGGCAACAAACTCCGTCTTTATTTCAATGCAAGGGACACTTCGAACCCGATTCTCGGCCGCGAGTGTATCGGCTTTGCGGAAGCTGAAGTCTGATTCTTATATTTCTGAACGAGCATTTTGTGGCGTTAACAGCAAATAAGTCGTTCATAATGCACAAAAATGCACAGTTGTAATTGGTGAATATATGCTTTATAGTATAAAACTCTTGCAAAAAAGCCGTAAATAGGTTATAATATTCCAAATCTTTAAAAAGTCCTTTGAGGGGCTTTGAAAAATTTTTAAACGGAGGTTTTTAAAATGAAGAAAAAAATAGCTATCGTAGTTTCAGTTCTTCTTGTTTTCGCAACTCTTCTTTGCACAGCTTGCGGCAACAAAGAGCCCGAAGCAGAAACACCGCAGGACGGCGGCCTTTCATCAGTTGAAATCAACGTAGGCACAGGCGGTACAACAGGTACATACTACGGCTTCTGTAACACAGTTGCTACAACTCTTAACGAAAAAGTAGGCGCTAAGCTTAAGGTTATGTCTTCAGGCGCTTCAAAGGCAAACATCCTTGATATCGAGGACGGTGTTGTTGATATGGCTATCGTTCAGAACGACGTTATGGACTATGCTTACAACGGAACATCTCTCTTCGAGAAGGACGGCAAGTTCACAAGCTTCTCAACTCTCGGCGCAGTTTATGCTGAAGTTTGTCAGGTTATCGCAAGAGCTGACTCAGGCATCAAGACAGTTGCAGACCTCAAGGGTAAGAAGGTTTCAGTAGGCGACAGCGGCTCAGGTGTTGAATTCAACGCACAGCAGATCCTCGGCGCTTATGACATCTCTTTTGATGACATCAACAAGCAGAACCTCAGCTTCCAGGCATCAGCAGATGCTCTTAAGGACGGTAAGATTGATGCTTTCTTCTGCACAGCAGGTGCTCCCACAGTTGCTATCACAGACCTTGCAACAACAACTGAAATCGTTATCGTTGAAATCGACGCTGAACATCTTGCAGCTCTTCAGAAGGATTACGGTTTCTACGCTGAGTACAAAATCCCTGCAGGCACATACAAGGGCGTTGACAAGGACGCAACAACAGTTGCAGTTAAGGCTACATTCATCGTAAGCAACGACCTTTCAGAGCAGGTTGTTTATGAGCTTACAAAGGCTATCTACGAGAATAAGGACGAATATGCACACGATAAGGCAAAGGAAATGAGCCTTGAATATGCAGTTTCAAGCGTTTCTGTTCCGTTCCATCCCGGTGCTGAAAAATATTTCAAAGAGGTTGGCGCTATTAAATAATGAGCCAAAAGCTTTCGAATAAATCAAGAAAGTTAATCGCAGCAGCCGTTCTGATGATTTTCATTACAGCGGCTGCTGTTTCTTTCAAAGCTCTGTCAACAGATTATCTGGTTTTATACGATTCTGATACCGGAAAGACTCATATGACCGTTAAGGCAGAGGAAGGGATGATGTTTTCGGTGGAGTTTATCCATTCCGTAAATCAGACTCCTTTAAGAGATACATATATAATTGAAAATGGAGAGATCCGTGCACATTCCACTCTTTACCGTTCTTTCGGTGCCGGGGTGCAGACGGCGCTTGAGGGCGACCAGAAAATGACCTTTGACGATGAGGGGAATATGATTATAACGGGTTTTGACATAACGTATGACCCGTTGATGTATATTGTCGGAACGGTTGCCGACCATATACTTACTCTTGGTGGCGAGGAAATCAGCCTGCGCGACACCTTCGGAAGGAACGCGAGGGTTGTTTTTGAAATCGTCACCGGATTCGAAATTCTGACGAAAGGACTGTAATAGATGTCAGATGTAAACACAAAGCCCATC
>JAZSID010000037.1:0-6813 GCA_045533625.1 Acutalibacteraceae bacterium
GGCTAAGACAATTTGTCTTCCTAAGACCGCTTGGCCTTCCGACTTCCTGATATTAAACTAAAGAAAAATATCAAGGAGGCGGTTTAATGTCAAAACGAGTGTGCTGTCTGTACCGAGTTTCAACGGGCAAACAAGTTGATTATGACAGCAACAATGAAGCAGACATCCCAATGCAGAGAAAAGCTTGTCACAAATTTGCAAGTGAAATGGGTTGGGATATTGTTCACGAAGAACAGGAAGATGGTGTTTCCGGTCATAAGGTGCGAGCTGAGAACCGTGATAAAATTCAAATCATAAAAGAACTTGCAAGGAAGAAAAAGTTTGATATTTTGCTCGTTTTTATGTTTGATCGTATCGGCAGAATCGCAGATGAAACACCTTTCGTTGTTGAATGGTTTGTTAAAAACGGTATCGAGGTTTGGAGCACACAAGAAGGCGAACAAAGATTTGATAATCACATTGACAAGCTCTTAAACTATATCCGTTTCTGGCAGGCTGACGGTGAAAGTGAGAAAACATCAGTGCGAACAAAAACTAGTCTTGGTCAGTTGGTTGAAGCTGGTCATTTCAAGGGCGGCGTTGCCGCCTTTGGATATGACCTTGTGAAAAGCGGCAGATTCAACAAAAGAAAGCACGAGCTTTACGATTTACAGGTAAATCCCGATGAAGCCATTGTTGTGAAGATTATCTTTGATAAGTACACGCAAGAGGGTTACGGTGCTCACAGAATTACAACTTGGCTAAACAACAATGGATACCGTGCAAGGACAGGCAAGATGTGGCACGAGGCTACCATCAGAGGTATTCTTTGTAATCTAACCTATACCGGCGTTCTTCGCAGCGGTGAGGCTCGTTCCGAGGTTATACCTGAACTACAAATAATTTCACCTGAACAGTTTGAAAGAGCAAGGATGATAATGCAAGAGCGTTCAGACAGGAAGAAAGAAAATCCCACAGTACCCCTCAACACCAAAGGCAAGTCACTTATCTCCGGCAAGGTTTACTGTGGGCATTGCGGTTCAAGGCTGAATCTTACAACAAGTGGAAGATACCGTAAAAGAAAAGACGGAACTGTTGATACAACAAAGCGTATCAGGTATGCCTGCTACGGTAAAAGCAGAAAGCAAACGGAGTGTAACGGTCAATCAGGTTATACACTTCACATTCTTGATGATTTAATTGATGAGATTGTCCGTGACATTTTCAGTAAAATGAAAGGTGTATCAAAATCTGATGTAATCAAACTCCGTTATGCTGATGAGCTCAAAGTAAGAAAAGCAAGGCACGCAATGTTGAAAGCGGCATACAGCAAAGAGTTTGAAAATCTCACCATACTAAAATCCGAAGTTATTAAGGCAATCAAGGGAGAGAGTTCTTTCTCGGCTAATACTATTTCGGAGCTGATTTCAGAATCAGAGAAAGAGTGCATCAGACTTTTGAATTTATGCACCGATGCAGAAAAGGATGTATCTGACAGCGAGAGTGTACTCAAAAACTTATCAGACAACTTTGATGAACTGATTTCTTGGGCAGAGCTTTATGAAGAAGCAAGCTTTGAAAAGAAGAAAATGATTGTGAACTGCCTGATTAAACGGGTTGAGGTCAGCAGAGGGTACAAGTTGAAAGTTGAGTTTAATATTGACTTTGAGCAGTTTATGGTGGGGTTGGATAAGGTGGCGTAAACAAAACAGACCATCGAATATACACTGCTATTCGGTGGTCTGTTACATTTAGAGTTTACTTTTCATACGCTCTATTTGATTATTGAAATATTTTATATAAACATCAAATTGGGTATTAGGAACAACAGAAATGATATCCAAAGCCTTTTCGGTTTCTTTAATAGCTTTATCTGTTTTGCCGATTTCTTCATAGTATTCAGATAGCTTCCACATCATTTGAATCAAGTTTTCCAAAGAAATCAACTTTTGTTTTTCGGCAGCTTCAAATTTTGCTTTTCCTGACAAAAGATACGCCTTCTCTGTCAGCTTAGTAAAAGTAATTTCCGGTATTTGTTCAATAGCGGCTTCAGCACTCTTAAAATCGCCTTTTGCCTTGTATGCATAAGCAAGGAAACGGAGAGCATCATATTTTATATCGCATTGAGTAGTTTTTTCGATAATCTTACTTGCTACGCCAATTGTTTCATCGGGATTATCCGAATAATTCAAAACATAAAGTAAGCTATTTAACAAAACATCATTCTCGGGATGTTTTGTTAATCCTTCTTCAAGGATTCGTCTACTTTCAAGTGGATTGCTTTCTCTGTATTCGTATGCCTCGTCGGCTATATTTTTAACTGCACATTCCATTTCCTTGAGATTAAAATCAAACAACTCATCCATTGACACGCTAAAATAACTTGCCAAAAGAGGAGCAAGTGTAATATCAGGAAGAGCTATATTGTTTTCCCACTTGCTTACAGCCTGAAAAGAAACACCTATACTCTCTGCTAACTGCTCTTGTGTTATCCCCCGCTGTTTGCGTAATATTTTTATTTTATTTCCTATATTCATTGTTTGCCTCCTTAATGAAGTGCACTTTTACTTTGAGCTCAATTAGAGTATAACATATGACTTTGGTGCTATCAATAACTTGTAAACCGATATAATTCAACCAAGGGTTGAACTAATCAAATAATTATTATTTACCTGATTTGGAGGAATTAATTAAATCTATACCAAATTATCACTTGTTAATTTATTTTTAAATTCGATATTTATATAAACATGTGTTTGCAATAATAATTAATATGTGCTAATATACTAAAAGGATTGTTTAAATTCCTCATAAAACATATTACAAAGGAGTGTAATAAAAATGCCGGACGCACCATCATCAAAACTTAAAGAAGAAATCATAAAAAAGATTATAAGCCATAAAAACAAAGAAGTTAACAAAAAGTCAAATGGTGACAAATATGAAAAACTTTCTACAGCAACTGCAAGAAAATTGGTTTGATGTGTTTTTGGGGTTCTGCATACCACTTATCATAAGCATTTTTGGGAAAATAATCAAAAAGTTATCCCAAATAAGAGATAAACAAAAAAATAATTTTACTTTAGATGGTATATGGTGCTCAATACATGAAAATTTCAAGAATCAACAACCAATTGAATTTATAAAAATAAAGTATATACGGAAAAATAAATTTAAAATATCCATAAAACAGATTCGAGAAAATGATAAAATATGTATGTTTGTTGGGGAAGGTGTTAAAAGCAACAATTATTTATACATAGTATATGACTCTGTATCAGAAAAAGAAACGAGAAGCGGAGTCTTTATGCTCCAACTTAAGAATCATATTGATAAAACTGATTATTTAGAAGGAACATATTTTGAAAATGGCATAGAAAAGCAAGAACAAGGATTTGGTTATTATCCTTTAGATAATTACAAATTATATCCTATTGTTACAACGAATTTCTTTGAAAAAGTCAAACTTAAACATAGAGTTTCTAAAATAACTCAATATTCTGATGCAGAGAAATATATAAAACAAAATGAAACATAATAGTTGTATAAAATGCGGTAAGTGCTGTAGATTTAGATCAAATGATCAAGAGTATTCTGTGATAATTTTGCCTGAAGATTTAAACAGAATATCAAAAAAACTAAAAACTAGCAAATCAATGTTCGTTCAAAAATACTGTAATAAACACACACTTGATATAGAAAATGAACTCATAGATTTGTATATGCTAAAATCTGTTGATAAATCATGCGTTTTTTTAACTGATGAAAACTTGTGTGCAATATATTCTTACAGACCACTCCAATGCCAAAAAGCTCCTTATGATTTTTTTGCCAATATAGATATTTGGAAAGATCTGCCGTGCATAGATTTAGACTATTTATCTTTATGTGATTCAATTAATAGTGATGAACAAATTATAAACGAAATATTAAAAGGGTATAATTTCACACCATAAAAAAACCGAGGCTATCAACCTCGGTTTTTTCATGGTGGAGCATAGGGGGGTCGAACCCCTGACCTCTTGACTGCCAGTCAAGCACTCATCCCAACTGAGCTAATGCCCCATGTGCATAATATTCAATTTTTATGAGGGTGCGTTTCTGAGTGCTTCTCACTCCCAGCTGAGCTCCGCCCCCATATTTTGAAGTAATAAGTAATAGTGAATAGTGAAGAAGTGATATGTTCAACCGAATAATCAGTTGGTATTATTTCGATTTCGTCGATAGTATACACCAAATATGACTTTTTTGCAATAGTGTATACTACATTATTTTTACAAATATACGAAAATTCGTTGACGGAATTATTTAAATATGGTAAAATTAAGCGAAAAATTATACCAAGGAGGGTGTTTCCTATGGCAAAGAAAACCGTTGCTCTTACAGGTTCTTCGGGAACTATGGGTTTCCAGGGATTTTTAGAGCTCTATAAGAAAAAGGACCAGTACAACATCGTATTGCTCAACCGTGACAGCGAGAAGAATCGCAAAAAGTTTGAGCCCTACATGAACGATCCTTCTGTTAAGTTTGTTTGGGGTGACCTTACAAAGTACGAAGACGTTCTTGAAATGGTAAACGGTGCTGACTACGTTCTCCACGTCGGCGGTATGGTTTCTCCCGCTGCTGACTACTATCCTGTCAAGACTCAGAAGACAAACGTTGCTGCTGCACAGAACATCGTTAAGGCTATCAAAGCTCAGCCCGATCCCGATGCAGTTCACGTTGTTTACATCGGTACTGTTGCTGAAACAGGCGACAGAAACGCTCCGATTCACTGGGCAAGAACAGGTGACCCGCTTAAGGTAAGTGTATACGACCACTACGCTATCAGTAAGATTAAGGCTGAGGCTGTTTTCGCAGAGTCAGGTCTTAAGCACTGGGTATCACTCCGTCAGTCAGGTATCCTCTACCCGGCTATTCTCAAGAACCTTGAGCCTATCATGTACCACGTTCCTATCAACGGTGTTCTTGAATGGGCAACAGTTGAAGATTCAGGCCGTCTTCTTGCAAATGTTTGCGGCGACGACATTCCCGAGGAATTCTGGAGACGATTCTACAACATCGGTTCAGGTGAAGAGTACAGAATCACTAACTATGAGTTTGAAGAGCTTCTTCTCGGCACACTCGGTCTTGGTTCACCCAAGAAACTCTTTGACCCGCACTGGTTCACAACACGTAACTTCCACGGTCAGTGGTACTACGACGGTGATGAGCTTGAGAAGTACTGTCACTTCCGTGCTAACATCCCCGTTAAGCAGTATTTCAAGAGCATGATGAACAAGGTTGAGGGTTACTATAAGCTCGCATTCCTTGCTAAGCCGTTTGCTCCCATCCTCAAGAAGCTCTGGATGAAGAAAATTGCAGAGACACCTGAATACGGTACAATCTGGTGGGTTGAGAACAAGGTTGATGTAAGAATCAAGGCTTACTACGGCAGCATGGAAGAGTACAATGCTATCCCCAGAACATGGGATAAGTTCAACATCATCATCCCGTCAAAGAAGAAGACTGCAAGTGACGTTCTTATTCTTGACCACGGTTATGACGAGACAAAGCCGTTTGATTCTCTTACTCTTGAAGACCTTCAGAAGGCTGCTGAGTTCAGAGGCGGAAAGTGCCTTGCAACTGAGATTGTTGATATGTACACACCCGTTAAGTGGGTAAGTGCCCGCGGTAACGAATTCGAAATGTCTCCGAACCTTGTACTTCGTGGCGGTCACTGGTGTCCGGAAGAGCTTCCGTGGCCCTGGGATTATGACACAGAAGCAAGAATCAACCCGTTCTTTGCACAGGTTTGGGACCGCAAGGATGAAAACAACGTTTACGGTCCTGAAATCTTTGATAACTTTAAGGAGAAGGTTACACAGTAATGAAAGTATTTATGATTGGCGGCACAGGCCTTCTCGGCTGCGAAGCTGCAAGAATCTTTATTGAAAGAGGCCACGAGGTTAAGAGCGTTGCTCTTCCTCCCCTTCCCGAAGGAGCTCCGATTCCTCCTGAGATGGACATCGAGTTCTGCAATATCTACGAAAAGACAGATGACGAAATCAAGGCTATGCTTGAAGGCTATGATTCATTCATCTTCGCTGCAGGTATCGACGAAAGAGTTGAAATGCCTGCTCCTGTTTACGATGCATACTACAAGTATAACATCGCTCCGCTTAAGAGAATTCTTCCCCTTTGTAAGGAAGTTGGTATGAAGAACGCAGTTATCCTCGGTTCATACTTCTCATTCCTTCACAAGAACTATCCTGAACTCAAGGCTTACGAGAAGCATCCGTACATCAGAAGCCGTATCGATCAGGAAGAAGTTGCATTCTCTTTTGCTGACGAGAATTTCGATGTTGCAGTTCTTGAGCTTCCCTATATCTTCGGTACTCAGCCGGGCAGAAAGCCTGTTTGGGTTATCCTTATTGAGCAGATCAAGATGATGGATAAGCTCCCGTTCACAATGTATCCGGGCGGCGGTACAGCAATGCTTACAGTTCGCCAGGTTGGTGAGGTTATCGTTGGTGCTGCTGAGAAGTCAAAGGGGGCTAAGGCATGGCCTATCAGCATGTACAACATGACATGGAAGGAATTCCTCAAGATCGTTTACGCTGCAAGAGGCATGGGCGAAAACCGTAAGGTTATCAGCGTTGCTCCCTGGATGATGAGAATGGGTCTCGGCGGCGTTAAGAAGGAATATGCATCAAAGGGTATTGAAAGCGGTATTGATGTTGACGGGCTTGCAGACATCATGGCTATCAATCTCTTCATCGATCCGAAGTACAGTAAGGAACTCGGAGCTACTGAAGACGATATCAAGGCCGCTATCTTCGATTCAATCAAGGT
>JAZSID010000144.1:0-8490 GCA_045533625.1 Acutalibacteraceae bacterium
TGTTCGTGTAGAAAAAAATTAAAACTAAGAAAGGATATTGCATATGGAAACTCAAAATATTTTTGCATTTCTGGCAATCAGTATGATTACTATGTGCTTCGGATGGGGCATACGCGGCTCGGCAATCGGCGGCGAAAAAGGTGCTATGTTACCCGGTGCATTTATGGGCATTCTTTGTGTCTGGTACACGGGTTCGGAGCTGTTGATGGACAACGTATATCTGTTCGCAGCTGCCTGTGCACTCGGCTATTTTTACGGTGGTATGGAGCCCTACGGCTCAACAATGAGTCTCGTTCTTCACCACGATGTACCCAGATATAATCCTCCGCTGGGCTATTTGGCTCTTGCTTTCAAGGGTTCAATCTGGAGTGGTCTCGGAGCAGGATTTCTCGGCGTAAGCTTCTCTGCTATGAGCGGTGTTGTTTATAAATGGTACGATTTTGTTATCTTCTTTGCACTCGTTCCTTTGGTGCAGGAAATCGGATACCGAATTTTCAACACACCCTACGACCCTGAACACGGCAGAATGCCTAAAGTCTGTTTTTCTAAAGACAGCCGTGAGGAATGGGGAAGAAATCTTGTTGTAGTAGCAGGCTTGCTTCTTATGATGGCAATTCGCCGCGATATTTTCGGTATTATTATGTGGATTGGCGGCGCACTTGCAGGCTCTGTCGGCTGGGTTGTTGCCATCACCTTCTATGACAAGCAGATTCATCCTCTCAAGAACGGTAAACGCCTTTTCGGCAAATTGGATGTGCTTAATGTTATCGACGGTTGGAAAATTATGGAGTTCACACAGGGCTGCTTTAACGGTCTTGGTATCGCAGGTGCTTTCGTTCTCGGTTGGCCTCTCGCTGCCAAGAATCTTGAGCAGGCTGAAGCTGCAGGCAAGCTTTGGTATATGCTTCCCGAAAAGGTTGATACTATTCTTTCGTGGGTATTCTGTGCTTTGATAATTCTCACAATTTTCCTCTTTATCATTCCTTACCGCAGAAACGGCAACAAAATCACCCGTGCCTTCGGCGAGGTTGATATGAACATTTTTGAGGTACTTGAGAGACCCTGCTATATGGTCGGACCTCTTGCACTTGTTATGCTCGGTTCAACAACAATGGCTTCAATCATCTGCTGCTTTACAATGTACTATGTTATTGCTCAGCACGACGGTCTTGAACGCTATTGGGATTATAAGAACGTCAAGCTTATTCGTATCTTCCTGATTTTACTCGGAGCAGCTATTCTTGTCGGTCAGATTCTCAGGGGCTATACTCTTTGGGAAACATGGATTTTCTACTGTGTAGGATATATTCTTTTCGACCTTGTTTATTTCTATCGTCCAAAGAGAGTAATCGAAAACTATAAAAAGTCAAAAACCGTCAAGGATTTCCTTGTTTCCTTCGGTGGAGATATTACGGTTCTCCCGTTCTTCCATATCTTAATGGCAGGATTACTCGTTTTCGGTTATATGAATTTCCGTTAAATAATTTTAAAAAGCCGGTCATCCAAGCTGGATGAACCGGCTTTATTCATAAAAACAGTAAAAACGGTCTGGAAAAGAGACGAAAATAATGTAGGTAAGCCTAAAATGATTGCTAAGATTGATGCGGGTAAGCGAGTGATAAATGCCATGATGAAAATTCTTTTTTGGCTTTTATTCTCCTGATATTTTTATTTCAACGCCTGATGAACTGAGCGTTTTTTGCCACTCTTTGGCAAAGGGTTTCCCTGAGGGCAACGGGTCGTAAGCTCCTCCGAGAGAGATTGTTTTGTCACGGCCGAGTTCGTGGTACGGCATAATTTCCGCATATTTAATCAGATTTTTTCTTTTGGATAAAAATTCACACAAAAGAGACAAATCCGAAGAAGAATCATTTTTTTGAGGAATAAGAGGTAATCTTATAATCACTCTTGCACCCATATCAAGAAGCATATCGAGATTTTTGTGGATTATATAGGGATATACGCCTGTGTTTTCTTTGTGCTTCTCACGGTTAATTCCCTTGATGTCATAAAGAAAAACTGCATCAAGCTCTGCGGCGTTGCGAAAAAATCCGCTGTCACCAAAGCCACAGGTTTCGATTGTAGCAGATATTCCTTCGTCCTTTGCCATTCTGATAAGCTCGAGCACCTCTTCCGCCTGCATGGCAGGCTCACCACCCGAAACTGTCATACCGCCGCCTGAGGTTTCGTAGAACGATTTGTCTTTCTTTATTTCTTCCAGTATGTTTTCAGGTGTGTCGGTTCTTCCGCACATATTGTTGGCGGAACTGAAACATTTTTCAACACATTTTCCGCAAACGGAACATTGACGACGGTTAAATATCATTTTATTATCGTCGGAAATTTTACGGGCACTGCAAACATCAAGGCACCTGCCGCATAAGGTGCATTTGTCCAAATTAAACAACAACTCTTTTTCAGAGTTTTTTGATTCGGGATTGTGACACCAGGTGCAGTTAAGAGGACAGCCTTTGAGGAAAACCGTTGTTCTTATTCCGTCGCCGTCATGCAAACAGAATCTTTGAATATTAAAATAAGAAAGTGTCACCGTATGTCACTCCTTAAAGTTTAATGCTTGTTCTGGCGATAACATTATCCTGAAGCTCCTTACCAAGGTCAATAAACCTGTCGCTGAAGCCGCCTACACGAACAATAAGATTTTTATGGTTTTCGGGATGTATCTGCGCATCTAAAAGCTCCTCTTGAGAAACAACGGTAACCGCCAGCATCTGTCCTTTGCGGTTAAAATATGATTTCCAAAGCGCGATAAATGATTCTCTGCCGTGGGATGAAAGGAAAACTTCCTTGTCAAATTTCACATTAAGAATAAATCCGCTGCCTGCGAGAGTGTGGTCAAATTTAAGGCAGGAGTTAAGAAGTGCAGTGGGACCGTTCGAGTCAAAGCCAGGTGTTGCGCCGATTGAATCAGCTATAAGAACCTCTCCTGTTTTCTTTCCGTTGGGGAGTGCAGGAGTAACCGCACCGTGCTCAGGTGCGCGCACAAACGGCGAGCATCCGCCTGAAAAATATCCGCCGCGGAAGGTCGGGATTGTCATCAGATACCGGTTGAAGTGGTTGACAAAATCGGCAGCAATGAAGTCAACATAATCAATATCATTGCCGAATTTCAGGTCACTGTTTTTGAGAAGATGATACATTTCATCATAACCCACAAAATTCTTGTCAAGTGCAGCAACAAGCTCTGCAAGAGTAAACCGCTTTTCTTCAAACACATATTTTTTGATTGCCGCAAGAGAATCGGCAGTATCGGCAATTGCCTCCGCTAAAATCTGACCGTGACCGTATACAGGACCGCCCGCTTTGTAATCATGTCCTTTTTCTATGCAACCTTCGATAAAGAGTGAACGGAATGGGTTGAGTGCTTCTCTTGAATAAAGTTCCTGTGCCAGATTCGAAAGTTCAGTTGCCATGTCAACCGCAGCATCAAGCTGTTTTAAAAATGCAGCATAAAATTCATCATAATTTTTGAAATTTTCGGGTTTGCCCGTATGAAGACCGATGTCTGCACCCGTCATGCCGGAAATGCCGTCACGAAGTGTAAAGTCAAGCACTTTGGCTATAACAACTTCACCGTCCTCAAGTCCCATGTGGCTTTTGCCCTGAATGTCAATCTGATTGCAACCGTTCATAACATAGCGGTGAGAATCGCACGGCGGTATACCCAGGCTTTCAAGTGCAGGACAGACAGCCTCATCGTTATAAAGTGCAGGCAGACCCGTACCCGAAGCGATTGCCTCATATGCGGCATACATAAGCTTTTCGGGAGTATTTCTGTGGCAACGCATTGTGAGATTCGGTGTTTCGTACCTGAATGTTTTCACGAGGTCCAGGATTTCATATGTCAAATCATTTGTAAGGTCATTCCAATTCTCATCTGAACCTGATATACAAACATTCCATGTGCGTGTATCCTGGAAAAACTGCCAGACAGCTTCAAGATATCTGCGGCGAAGCACAGGGTCGGTATTTTTCCAGAATTCATACATATATTGGTCGAAGTGTCCGGGGGAGTCGATACCGTCAAAACTGAAATATGTAACATAAACAATGCAAGCCTCAGCAAAATCTCTGCAAGGCTGTTTTGGTGCGTGACAGAAGGTGTCCCTTATTCTTACAAGTTTTTCTATGTGGTCGGATTTTTTTTCGTTTTTGATTTTTTCTTCTGCTATTTTAAATATGCGTTCACCTATTGCTTCAATCGCATCAATGGTAATATCAAGAGAGTCGTAAAACTCCTCTCTGTCTGCATTGATTTTTCGGTAATCGGCAATCTTTTCCCGCAGAGTATAAGTGCCGTATTTGCAGAGATTTATAATATCGGGCACTGCGTGACCCATCCAGCTGCCGCCCCAGATATAGGCTTCGTCTGCAGATGCTTTTTGAGCAGCACTATAATTCATTTCGGGAGAGAGATGCAGCAGGTGAGGTTTCAGCGCTTCTCTGATATACTCAATATCTTCTTTGTCCTGTGGATAAGCTTCAAGCAATTCATCGTAGTCCGGAGCACAAACGCCACTGCCAAAAGAGAAGCCTTCAATTGCACCATTGCAAAGCCCTGTTTCAAGATTGATTTCAAAATCGGTTTCCTTTGCCGCAAGCAGTAAACCCTCAGCGATTCTTTTCCCTTTATAAGTGCTTTCACTGTTAAGATAACCTCTGTGAAAAGGCAGTAATTTTGTTTTGAATTCGTACATAAACAAACACCTTTTATAGCAAATAAAAATGAATTTAATAACGTAATTTTATCATATAATTTATTAATATTTCAAGGGTTTCTATTTAGAAGTGCATCATAATTTTCCAGATTCGGAATCTTTTTCTGTGCTGTTGTTTGTGTCAGTTACATCAGCCTCATCGACCAGTCTACCGAAATTGAGATTGAAGATGAAACAGAGGAAATCCCTGAAGCAGATGTTGACACAACGCCCGAACAGGATGAGGCAAAAGTAAATGCCTTTGAAATGATAATTAACTTTATAAAATCAATCTTTGAACTTTTCTTCACCTTTATCCCTGTTCCGTACAAATAATCAAAAAATAAAAGTTTGAGAGTATGGCTTCAATTTAGCTATACTCTCTTTTTCCTAGGGTATCGGCATTCGAATACCGATACCCTAACCATCAATACTTGTTTGCAAGTATGTTCAGCTTTTCTTAATTGAAATATTACTGTTTTAGTGGTATAATGATTCGCGTATACAATTATTGTTTCTGAGTTCATATAAATAATCAGATGTAAGGGGAGAGGATTATGCTTATTGAAAAAACTTCTGTTTCAGGATTTAGTGTTAAAAACAGAATAATCCGTAGTGCAACACACGATGGACTTGCTGACAAAAACGGAGCACCGAGTAATGAATTGATTAAGAAATACGAGAATCTTGACAAAAATGAAGTAGGTTGCATTATTACCGGATATGCAGCTGTAAGCGAAAACGGAGTTTCGCCTTATCCCGCGATGCTGAAGATTTATGATGACAGTGTAATTGAAAGATACAAGGAGCTGGTATGTGCCGTTCACAGTCACGGAACGCCTGTTGTCCTGCAGATTGCCCATTGCGGAAGACAAACCTCATCCAGGGTAATCGGTATGCAGAAAGTTGCTCCGTCTGATGTGTTTCATGCTTTCTATCCGGATAAGGCAAAGGTGCTTACAGATGATGAAATATACGGAATAATTGATGATTTTGTTAACGCAGCAATCAGAGCTGAAAAGGCAGGTTTCGATGCAGTTCAGCTTCATGGTGGACACGGATATCTGCTTCACGATTTTCTTTCTCCTTACGGAAACAGAAGAAAAGACAGTTGGGGCGGAACTCTTAAAAACCGTTGCAGAATTGTTGAACTTATTATCGAGGGTATAAAATCAAAAACAACGCTTCCAGTGTGGATAAAGCTGAGCGTTGAGGATAATCGCAAGGGTGGAATGAACATAGAGGATTCGGTTGAAATTTGCAAAAGACTTGAATATGCCGGTTGTGATGCAATCGAGGTTTCCTGCGGTACGGTTCAGGATGGGATGAACACAATGCGAAGCGAACTTATGCCTATGGATGCTGTTTTTAAATACAGAGAGCCGTGTGCATCTTTCCCGAAACCTCTTAACAAGATTGCTCTGCCTATTGCAAATCTGATAAATCCTTTGATTAAACAGCCGAAGCCACTTGAAAATTTTAATATTGATAATGCATCGATCATCAAAAAAAGTGTTTCGATTCCCGTAATTGCGGTGGGCGGAATACATAAGGTCAGCGATATGGAAAAATATTTGTCCGAAGGAAAGGCTGATTTTATCTCAATGTGCAGACCGTTTATCTGCGAGCCAAACCTTGTAAAGAAAATTATAAACGGACAGCTTGAAGCAAAGTGTATTATGTGTAATTATTGCGGATTGGTTATTGAAAAAGAACCGACCAGATGTCTTTATGGTAAGGTGAAATAATCAAAAACGAAAGCAGAATAAAAAACGAAAGACTCTGAACGACCATAAAAGTCAGTTCAGAGTCTTGGCTTATGTTATTAGTTGTTGTTTTGGTTTTTGATACAGACACAGGGAAAATAGATATTTTGAATAAAAATATAAAAATGTTAAATAAATGCTCGTTTATTCCGCAAGTAATGAATTTAGAAGATGAAATAGTACGTTGTTGTAACACAAGGAGTATAACAGAATTACTCAATAGCTGATCTACTTACTTTTTACAACCGAATCATTCTAAAAGGTTTTATGAATCTGTCTGTTTATGAAGATTTTGATTAAACTTGCGACTTGATTACGATACGTACACCTCTGACGTAAAGGTTATAGGGTGAACCGTCACTTTCTCAATCCGGACAATTTTGCGCAACATCACAAACCCATACAGAACAAAGAAAAAAGCCAGTGAACACCTAGTGTTTCCTGGCTTTGTTTTTATGGTCGGAGTGGCGGGATTTGAAGCGTTAAAAACACTCCGAGAAACCCGGTAAAATCAACGAATTCGGGGTTCAAAACCCGTTTTCGCCGACGTTCCGCCGACGGCAAAAACGCGCAAATTTTGCTAAAAAACTCATCCAAAAACAGGAGAGTGCTTGAAAAACAAGCAATCGGCATACCCTATAGGCCGACATCTTCACCGTCGTCTTTTGAACGACGTTATAAATGATAGAAGCTTAAAAATCAGAATGAGTTTTATGTGTAATTAACTTCATTCGCAATTTTTTTAATAAGGTCAGATTTTCAGTGAAAATCTTTTGTTGAGACAAAATCATATGTTGTTCAGATCGGTAATGTTATCTATTGCATAGGATGTCATAAGATTATAATCACAGAATAGGTTGTCTATTTACTTTTGAATTATCTTTGTTATAATGAAACTGGGTATTGGGTTACCTGATTTTATGCCACAGGAGGAAAAAACATGTCAAAATTAAGAATCGGACTTATCGGTAACGGTGGTATCTGCCGCGGATCTCACATCAATAATTATTATGAAGACGATAGGGTAGAGGTTGCAGCTTTTTGCGATATTATCGAAGAGAGAGCGATTGCACTCAGAGATAAATATTATCCTGAAGCAGCAGTATATACTGACTACAAGGAGCTTCTCAAAGATGAGAGCATAGATGCTGTTGATATCTGTACACCTAACTATCTTCATTCAATAATCGCGGTTGATGCATTCAAAGCAGGTAAGCACGTATTGTGTGAAAAGCCTGATGCGGTTGACGTTGCAGAGGTTGTCAAAATGAAAAATGCTGCAGACGAAGCAGGCAAGGTGCTTATGGTTATCAGAAACAATCGTTTTGTAACAGCATCACAGTATGCAAAGAAATTCATCGAAGAAGGCAAGATGGGTGAAATCTATTGCGGCCGTTGCGGTTGGCAGAGAAGAAGAGGTATCCCGGGCAAAGGCGGCTGGTTCACGACAAAGGCTCAGTCAGGTGGCGGTCCGCTTATTGACCTTGGCGTTCATATGATTGACCTTGCAGTGTGGCTCATGGGCAATCCTACTCCCGTTGCAGTAAGTGCAAATACTTACACTAAATTTGCCGACAGCACCACAAGTGATTCTGAACATTCAAAATTCGGTGATGCAAAAGATCAGGGTACATTTGATGTTGAGGATCTTGCGATGGGTATGATCCGCTTTGATAACGGTGCCGTACTTCAGATTGAATTCAGCTGGGCATCAAACATCAAATCAGAAACACGTTACGTTGAACTCCGAGGAACAAAAGCAGGTCTCAGATGGGACGATAACGAAGTTGAATTCTTCACTGAAGACGAGGGACAGCTTCTTGATATTACTCCGAGAGGCAAGATTGATACAAACGGCCACAAGAAAAATATCTGCAATTTCATTGACGTTATTACTGAGGGTGCAGAGCCTGTTTTCAAGCCGTCTCAAGGCGTTGATATGATAAAAATCCTGTGCGCAATTTACGAGTCCGCACAAAAGGGTAAAGAAGTTCTTCTTTGATGTCATA
>JAZSID010000014.1:0-9472 GCA_045533625.1 Acutalibacteraceae bacterium
CTCTGGGATATAATAACTATCTTCATTAATTTTTCTAACTTTGCCTATATCACTACAAGCTGCAAATCTCATATCACAAACACCACCTTTCAGAAAAATGCAAAGCATTTTTCAATTAAATCCGTCTATCAGACAGGATAAATCCACTTAACGTGGATGAAATCACTTCATGATGAAATCCTACCTAGTAGGATAACGGACTTAATTTCATCTGAACGCTAGTTAAGATTTCATCCAAAACTTGTTTTGGATTTCAACGTGAGCGTAAGCGAAACGATTTCATTAAAACATAATAATCAAGCCTTGAAACTACGTTGTTTCAAGGCTTTTTATTTTTTTATCAACAAGTAAAGTGATTCTTGTCTATTCGTGTTTAGTTATATTCAGACAATTCTATTCGGGCGTCACAAATGCAGGCGTTTTCTTTCTTTTTATGATTTTAACGGTGCGAAAAATTTCAACTATTCAACCAGACCGTATTTAACTTTGATGCGGTCCATTTTTTCAAGCATCGGTTTGGCGGCGAGCACAATAAACAGCACTGTCGAAACTGAATGAACAATATCCATCGGAATACCTGTAATCCAAAAAGCTGCAAGGGTTTTTAACGAAATGCTCTGTGCCGAAAACATAAACGCTGATGCCGAGTTCATAAGACCGCCGTAAATAACAACAGCAGCAAACGCACCGAACACGGCAAGGGAAACACGAGTTCTGCGAAGCCATCCTTTTTTGAAAAGAACGCCTGCAAGGAAGCCGATAATGCCCGTTGCAAACATCTGCCACGGAGTCCACGGCCCTTGTGAGAAAAGCATATTTGAAAGAAGCATCGTAACAGCTCCCACCAAAAATCCTGTTTCTCCGCCGAAGGCTACGCCTGCAACAATTGTCAGCGCAAGTACAGGCTTGAACTGCGGCAACATAAAGAACAGACTTCTTCCTGCTATTCCTATCGCACAAAGCACGGCTATCGTTACAAGCTCTCTCGCTTTCGGTTTTCTGCCCTCAAACACGAGTATAAACGGCAACATACATTCCAACAGCACGAGAAGCGCAACCATATTATACTGACGGTTATCAAGCCAGAAAATCCCTGCTAATATGGTCAGAGGAATGAAAAATAGAATTGCAACACACGCCGCTATCGTTCGTTTACTTAAATTCCGTTTTTCTTTCGGTGTCTGCACTATGCGCAGTTCGGGTTTGAAATTCACACTTTTCGGTTTACGCTCGGGTAAAGGCAATGTTTCGTCCGTACTCTCTTTTTTCTTAATTTCTCCGCCACAGCAAGCAACGATCTCATCAACCGTTACAGCCTCGGGTATGACGTGTCTTGCCATACGGTTTGCATGCGTAGTGTAAAAATTATTACCTGAAAAAAATTCACGCGGAGTGCCTTCTGCAACAATGTTGCCGTCAAAAAACATACCGCATCTGTGAGCATATTCAGCACAGAACGTTACATCGTGGCTGACCATAAGCACAGTGACACCTTGCTTTGTGAGCTTATCGATAATATCGGCAAAAGTCACTTTGAATTCGGCATCAAAGCCTTTTGTCGGCTCATCTAAAAGAAGAATATCGGGTGCGGTAAGAAGAGCCTTTGCGAGTGCGGTTCTTTGCTGTTCACCGCCCGAAATATCATACGGGTGACGGTCAAGTAAATCGGTAAGAGAGCAAAGAGCAACAACACGCGCAACCTGCTTGTCTTTTTCTGCTTTTGATATTTTTACGTCATGCAAAGCTTCATATAAATCTTCACGCACAGTTCTTTTTACAAAAAGTGTCTGCGGATTCTGCGGCAGCATTCCGACTTTACCGTTTGCAGTTACTGTTCCGCGGTAAGCTTTGCGAAGACCTGCAATCGCTTTGAGCGTTGTTGTTTTTCCTGCACCATTACCGCCGAGGATTGCGTAAAATTCACCCTTGCGTAAAGTGAGAGAAAATCCTTTTACAACATCGGGCAGATCTTTTTCATATCTGAACCATATCTCATCGCAATCAAGTATAATTTCATCTGTATAAGTGTGCACTTTTTCCTTTTCAAGAGGAAGAAGTGTTTTTTCTTTACTCCTTCCGGCAAGGAAATCACTGCCGTCACGAATTGTCAAAGGACAAGGAAGCTTTGTTTCAACTCCTGCCCACACTCGCATAGCCGTCGGCATTGCAAGAAACATTCCGCTGTTCTTTTCACGAAGATGAAGTCCGACCTTTTCGGGAATATCATCACAAATGATTTCGCCTTTATCCATAACGATAACTCTTGTCGCAAATGGAAAAGCTTCTTCAAGTCGGTGCTCGGTAAGGACAACTGTTATACCGAGTTCACGGTTGATTTTGCCGATAAGAGCAAGAAAATCCGAAGCGGCAATAGGGTCAAGCTGTGCCGTCGGTTCATCAAGAACAAGTATCTTCGGATTCATACACATAACCGAAGCAAGGCTGAGAAGTTGCTTCTGACCACCCGAAAGCTCTGTTACATTTTTATAAAACCAATTCTCTATGCCGAAAAATGCCGCAACCTCTGCAACACGGCGGCGGATTGTCGGTGTATCGTAACCTAAGCTTTCAAGCCCGAAGGCAAGCTCATGCCATACCTTGTCCGTTACAACCTGATTTTCGGGAGATTGAAGAACAAACCCGATTTCCTGTGCCTGTGTTCTTTCGTCAACTTCTTTCAGCGGTTTTCCGTCAAAAAGAATTTCACCGTCAAGAATACCATGAGGAGTAAGACAAGTTTTCAGGTGACGGAGAAGCGTCGATTTTCCGCAACCCGACGGACCGCAGAGAATTATAAATTCACCCTGAGAAACATCAAAGGAGATATTGCGGATCGCTTTGTTTTCTTGTTCGGGGTATGTGAAACTTACATTTCTGAAACTAAAGTTTTCCATTTTCTCTCCTCCTTGCAGTTTAATATCACGGGTGTGATGCAAAGTGCGAAATATATTAAATAAAAAGGTATTGTTGTCATATCAAATGCGGCATAACGGATATCGGGGAAATATCTGAAATCGAATACTTTCAATATCGTTCCGACAATAAGGAATAGTCCGCAGAAAGAAAACCATATAAGAGTATATTTATCTCTTTCATCAAAGCGGTAAATTGAAAATGCGGTTCTGCCTTTAAGCCCGTAGCCACGGCTTTTCATACTGTCCGCAGTTTCAATCGCATTTTCAAGCGACCACGTTATCATAATTGAAAAAATAAGTATCGCCGTTTTTGTTCTTTGCCAAAGACTTCCCGAACTCACATCTCTGCCGATGCTTCTTTGTGCTTCTGTTACGGTCTGCATCTGTGATTTGAATTTCGGCACAAATCTCAAAGACATACTCAGGACAAGCGACAGCGCAGGAATAACCTTACCGAAAAGATAAATGAACTTGTCCGTTGTCATTACTCTGTTGAATGACGAAAACCACATCAGCGTTGTTATAATCATCGCACCTGCAGAAAATCCGTACAGAATACTTTCAAGTGTAAGAGGGTTTCCGTTAGGGAAATAGAGCAAGGTTGTTGCGCCCTCGTGATTGAATGCAGGGTTGATAAAAGCTGTTAAAATCACCATCGGCAGACAGTATTTGAGCAGAAACCAAAAACTCTTTTTTCCGTTGATGCTTATTGCGTAAATAATCGCACACACGAGCGAAATTCCCTGTGCCAACGGATGTGTCAGCGCAAGAGAAAATCCTATCACAAAAGCGAAGTATATTAAATTTATAAACGGATGATAATCCGCAAAATAATCTCTCATAGTTATCGTTCCAATCAGAGTGTTTTTTTATATCGCTTCTTTGCCTTTTTCGGTTTTTCGGGAAACGGTTTTGCTTCTTTAAGACCTGCGGCCTCCAACGCTCTCGGCCAGGGTCCGAGGAAGGCTTTGATTCGCGACCGTGTGAGCTCGTCAAAATCATCCTTCTTCGGCAGTCTGCCGAGTTCTTCTGCTTTCTGTCTTAAAAGCTCTTCTGCCCAGTTCTTTTTATCATCAGATATCACTTGTCAAACCTCCTTTGCAAAAATAAAAATACTCTTTTAACCAAAAGGTCAAAAGAGTACAACAGATCAGATACGGTACGGTAACAAAATACGGACATAAATCCGAAGTTACCATACTGCAAAAAAATCGGTTGCACTCTTCTCACCAAAGTTGTGTTGAACCCTAAAATATACGGCAGGTGTTCTGACTGATATGCACACGCATAAACACAGTAATGGCGGTTGCTCAGGAATCTGACCTGATTTCCCTTTTAATCTGACTTAGCAGAACCGTATTCGTTATTTTTATTATAATTCATTTTCAAAAACTGTCAATAGCAATATCTGCACCAAGATCGCAAGTGTATCGCCACTCTATTTCATCCTTATCTGACAGCTTATAGTTTCCGCACCCCATAGACGGTGATTCGCCGTTCACAAAATACATCCATCCGGATAAATCTCCGTAATCTTTTTCATAAACATTGCCGATCCCTTCCACATAGCGTGTTTCTTTCGTTCCTGTTACTTCAAAGTGGATATCTTTCTCTCTGCATACTTGCGACAAAACATCATAGACCGTATCGTCAGCATCTATCTGAAACTCCGTTTTTTCAAGGATGACACCGTTTTCAGGAATCGTATCGTTATTTTTATCTTTAATTGTATCGCATCTGATGCTTATTGTAACGGTCCCGATTATATCTTTTTCACCTGTAATTTTTTCATTGCTTTCAACAGGCTTTATATTTGCAAAAACCACCAATATCGCACAAACGGCAACAGCCGACACGATGATACAGACTATCTTTTTTCTCTTGGTTACCAACATCACCGTACACACACAAACCAAAGCTACAATAATTGCAACAACTATCCATATTTTGTACGAAAAACCAGCCCGGTTGTTTTCGTTCTTTTCCGTCGTTGCGGTAACATTTTGTGTCTGAGAAGATATGTTTTCTGTGTTTTCTGTCAGTAAAGATGTCTGTGTAATTTCTTGAATTGCGATTTCAGTTTTCTCTGTTTGTTCTGCTTCCGTAACCTCGGATTTTTTCGCTGTCGTCGTTTCAGCTGTTTGATTATTTTTCTCGCTGAAGATATAAAACGGAGAACCACCACTTTTCATTTTTTTATACGCAACTGCAGAACAAAGAACCTGAACAGTAGCGGTTGAGTTTGCTCCACTTCCTTTCTGATGACAGTAACCGCCATCACCTGAGCGAAAACCGTCAAGCGCATCAAAAAGATTGATTGAATTTTTAATAAATCTTGTGTCTTTATCTGCATCTATTCCAAGTGAAGAAAGTGCAATTATAACCTGTGCAATGCTTTCGGGATTGCTTACCCCGTAGCTCGAATATGTTCCGTCTGAGTTCTGCCGTGAAGATAAAAACGAAAGTGCCTTATCCGTTGCTTTTCTGACATCCGCATTGTTACGGTATTGCGGAGCAAGCGCTTGTACCGTCATAGCCGTAACATCAGTGTCACCGTTTTTTCCGGTCAGCGACCAGCCACCGTCCGCAGACTGCAAAGAAATCAGCTCGTCGGTTAAAGTCTTTGTCGAATATTTTTCGCAGGAATATCCGTTGTTGAGTATGTGAAGTCCGAAAACGAGGCTCATTATCCCCTGCTCCCCGACAGAATTTTCGAGAAAATCCGTGATAAAACGAGAATCTTTATCTCCTGTCGCAATCAATGCAAGTGCAAACTTCAGGCGCGACGATGCCGACCCGACATCGTTTACGGAAAGATAACTGTTGAGAGCCTTTTTATATGAACTGAAATCATACTTTCCGTAATTGCTCAGAGCAATAACATACCATTCAGTTCCCGCATCTGCATTTTCCGTCAGATACCCGTCAATCCAATCCTGAACCGAAGTTGAAGCCGTTTCCTTAAGGTTGTAATTAATAATACTTTCAATCAGATTTTCAGCATTCGCGTTTCCTGCAGTGGCAGGGATACACCCCGCCACCGCAAAAATTATAACGAATGTTAAAATAAAAAATTTTGAAAAGCTTTTCATTTTACTTTACGCAAAAAGGGAAACAAAAAAATCGATGATGCTTCTGAAAAAGCCTGCAATTGTATTAATGATTATCTCAAAAATACCGTTAACATCCGCTGTACATACTGGCGGAACAATTGTTTTTGATGCAGAAACAGCACTGATGATATGTTCGCCGGCTTTGTCTATTGTGATTGTTGCCTTGCCGTTTTCATCTGTCATAACGCCTGTACCCACACCGTCAACAGTGATTTCAACACCTGCAACAGGTACGGTTATAGGATTCCAGTTTGCATCATAGCCTGCACCGCTGAGTGTAAGCTCTATTTCATCACCTTTATCTGCTGAAACCTTGTACTCATTGAAGAAACAATAAGTGTCCGAATAAGTTTTTGTATCAGAATACACGAAAGCATTCACATAGTCGCCGTCTTCAACAGTATCTCCAAGACCCCAACAGGACGCATTGTTCACATAATAACCGAAGTTGCCGCTTGCGTCACCCCAGAGCTTACCGAGAGAAAGGCCGTAGTCTTTATGAATGTAATAGCCGTAGCCTGCGTTTGCTCCGCCTTCGTAAGCAACTTCGTGCAAAGCATAAAGTGCATCGTTAACGGTAAGTGCACCGTCGCTGTCGATATCTGTAACGTTTACTTCAACCTGAGCTGTAACCAGCTTACCTTTGTCAGCAACGGAAACATAAACCGTTACACCGTCGTCCTTGGCAAATGAGCTTACACTCATACTGCTGAAAACCAAAAGCAACGAGAGCATAAGCGAAAAAACTTTTTTCATTTTGAAAACTCCTTTAACCTTTTAAATTTTTATCAAAACAGTGGCCACTGATTTTGAACAAAAAAATACCCTTTCAACCAAAAAGGTCAAAAGAGTACAACAGATTAAAACGCATCACGTAACAAACACTTCAGAAACAAAAAAGAATGCACTTCCGAAGTTATCGTAAAGCGATAAATCGGTTGCACTCTTCTCACCAAAGTTGTGTTAAACCTGAAAAATACGGCAGGTGTTCTGACTTGTGATGCGATAATTTTCCGTTAAGTAAAATCATCCTTCACCACGTACAGTAATGGCGGTTGCTCCGGACTTGAACCGGGATTTCCCTTTCAATCTACTAAGTTTACAACTGTTCAAACCGTATCTTCTAATATTATATTATTTTTGTTCATTATAACATGGTTGTCTGCTGTTTTCAATATGTTAGCCTGAAAATTTTAATAACCTACTGTTTATTACCGAGCTGATAGAATGCCACTGCGGAAGCGGCAGCAACATTCAGCGAATCGACACCGTGATACATTGGTATTTTCACGGTAAAATCGCAGTCATATATAGTCTCATCAGAAAGTCCGTCGCCCTCTGTTCCCATAATGACGGCAAGCTTCTTTTCGTCAGTCAGCCTTGGGTCATTGATTGAAAGAGAATCATCCTTAAGCGCCATTGCTACCGTTTTAAACCCGAGAGCCTTTATTTCGTCAAGAGTGTTATCGTCTGAAAACGTCCATTCAATCTGAAAAACGGTACCCATACTGACTCTCGCGGCACGTCTGTACAAAGGATCGGAACATCCGGGAGTGAGGATTATTGCATCCATTCCAAGTGCCGCAGCTGAACGGATTATAGCTCCCACATTGGTCGGGTTCATAACTTTATCCAGTATTACAATTCTGCTTTTGTTATCACATATTTCTCTTACGCTTGGCAAGGGTTTGCGTTTCATCGCGCACAGCATGCCCCTCGTAAGCTTGAAGCCTGTAAGCTGCGTCAGAATATCAAATTCCGCACAAAAAATAGGCACGTCATTAATTTTGTTAAGAATTTGCTTGCCTTCACCCTCAATATGTCTTTTTTCCATAAGACACGAGATCGGTTCGTACCCTGCATCAAGGGCACGTTCAATAACCTTTGGACTTTCTGCTATAAACAAGCCTTTTTCGGGAAATTCTCTGTTTAACAGCTGAGCCTCGCTTAACCGTGCATATACATCTAACTCGGGTGCCAAAAAATCTGTTATTTCTATAATTTTATTCATGTTACTCTCCGTTACGTTGATATGTTTATATTGTAGCTGTATTATCCTCAAGTGTCAAATGTTTCCTTTTTTAAGCGAAAACCGTTGCAAATTTGTCGGACAGAGGGATACAAAAAAGAAGAAACCACTCTGAGGAGTGATTTCTTCTTCGCTATATTAAATTTAACGGTAATAATACAATTATACTTTTCCAAATTCATGGTATTCATCCAAAATTACAAGCTGACCGTTGTCATTCGCACCAAAAGTCAGACGATATTCTTCTTCATACTCAATATGATCGACCCAATAGCTGTTAGTAAATCGTATAATTTCAGTTTCTCCGTTTTTCATTTTCTCAACTTCGTCGGGCATAAATATGACGGTAAAAGTTACTTCATCCTCTCTCCAAGGCTGACGAAGAACGTTATCACCGTAATAGTAATCATCAACAGTCCAATAATTGGCATTCTGAGGATCCTGTGCCGAAACTGTATATTCAGTTACAAAACATTCATTCTCTTCATAAATAACAAGTTGATCTGTCGCCTCTTTTCGACGGTCGTGATAGTAGGTTCTTTCATTACCGTTCTGATCCATAAAGACAAAATCAATAATTCTTCCGTAAGTAGGAGCCGTAGCAAAAATATCTAACAAGCTACTGCTCATCGACAAATCTGCTTCAAAAACAAAAATCTGCTTGTTGCCGTCGATTTTCTCTTCAACCAAATCAATGTAATAATCTTCCTGTCCCTCATATTCCCAGACAAGTCCCTGCGATTCATTATACGGCAGAATTATTTCAGCCTGCGGCTTCGGAGCAAACTCACTGAAAATACCTACGAATAACGCATAAATTGCAAGAAACGGTGCGATAAAAACTAACAATACTGAAGTACCCATAATAAAATCCTCCTTAATTTTTAATGTTATAAATCTTTTTCAAGGTTATGAAAATGTTTTCAGATATAAGTTACCTCCTTTAGTATGACCATATCACACAAATCTTTTGATTTCAATCAACTTTACTTTACATTTGCTGATATTTTGCTTTACATTTACTGACAAATTTTGTTTACATTGGTTGATTTCATATTTTTTTGCAGTTGCGTAGGGTCGGGCGTCCCCGACGTCCCATTAAATTTTGCACAAACATTGGTGGGAACATAATACGTTCCCGTGCGAACCCGACCCAAATGAGATAGTAGGGCGGTGGCTTGCTGCCGCCGAGAAAACTGTGGTGCCATAGGTTCGAGCTATTTAATACACAAAAGAAAAACGACAGAAACCCGAAGGTTCGGATTTCTGTCCTTTGGCGCCTCAAACAGGGCTCGAACCTGTGACACCGCGGTTAACAGCCGCGTGCTCTGCCAGCTGAGCTATTGAGGCATATTCTGATTTTATGCAGAAGAAATAAAAATATTCTTTCTGCTTGTTAAATAAAAAATGTCGGC
>JAZSID010000002.1:0-47943 GCA_045533625.1 Acutalibacteraceae bacterium
CAAAAAAATTCATTGAATTTCTACATTCGTATAATAATATTTTAAAATTTCTACATAATCCGCACCTTGTCTTGCCATATAATCAGCTCCGTATTGGCTCATTCCGACCATATGTCCGTTCCCGAAAACATTTACTCTTACAGCATTTTTGTCACCAGTTACGGTGAAACAGCGACTTCCCAGTTCAAGTGCCGTACAAAAATCTTCCGACGAAACTTTTTCATTACAGATTTCAACATTCTTAACGTATCCGCTTTCCGTTTTTTCCGATTTACCTATCCAGTTTTCTTTCTCTTCGTTAAATACAACTCCGTCAATTTTTTCAAGACGTGACCTGAAATCGTCATATGTAAATTCAACGTCTTTGCTGTAATCCGGCGAAAGTTTATCTCCGGGACTTTCCTTTCCGACAAGATACGGTATTTTTTCCTTCCATACTGTTTCGGCATCCAGAGTTCTGCCGTTATTAAGATCGTGATAAACAGCGAGTATAGGTTCACCGTCATAAACTATCAATTTTCCCTCTATTGAATCAACAATTTCACCTGCCTTTTTTTCATATTTTTCAAAATTTTCACCCCATTTTTTTACTCTATCTTCTGCGTTAATATAACCCTGATGGATGCCTGAATCATCGCTGATATCTGCACCGTTCAGGTCTTCTTCAACACCTCTGTTTTTTATATAAGCAGCATACGTATAACAAGCTACAGCCTGTGCTTTGAGCGCTTCATCGTGATACGAAAAATCCATCTCTGCAGCCAATGATCCTATGATATATTCTCTTTCACTTACCGTTTCAACCTTGCCGTTTTCGCTCTTCATAACGCTTATATATCCGTCATTTTCCTGTATTGCAGGCACTGCCGAAGCGGGCATTTCCTGCGTATTTTTCATTACCGCAAGAGGTATCAGAATCAACGAAATTGTAAGAATTGAACACGTTAAAAATATATGCTTCATTTTTCATTCCTCCTATGCTGAAATCCTATGCAGACAAGCTTTAAATAATTACATTTTCGGAGCAGAAATATCTGCATTTTTCTTGACTTTACAACACATTATATTGTATAATGTTCTGAAATATTATTTGGCGGTGAAACTATGGGTTCTTATATAACTCCAATTACAAACGAAAACGTTGAGTTTCTTGTAGAAGAGCTCCGTAAACATAATAAAATCAATTCTGATGACTTCAACAGATACAGTGTTAAACGCGGTCTTCGTAACGCTGACGGTACAGGCGTTATGGCAGGTCTTACAAAAATCAGTTCTGTTGACGGTTACTACATCAACGACGGTGAAAGAGTTCCGAAGGAAGGTAATCTTTTCTTCCGCGGTGTCAACATGTCAGACATCGTAAAAAACTGTCAGGAAGAAAACCGTTTCGGTTTTGAAGAAGTTGCATGGCTCCTTATTTTCGGTTCACTTCCGTCAGCTCGTCAGCTTGAAAAATTCAGCCAGATCCTTGCTGAATGCAGAAACCTGCCCGACGATTTCATTGAAGACATGATTATGAAGGCTCCCTCGCCCGACATCATGAATAAAATCACACGTTCAGTCCTTGCTCTTTATTCCTACGACGAAAACCCTGATGACCTTTCAATCGAAAACGTAATCCGTCAGTCAATCCAGATTATTGCACAGATTCCCGCAATTATGTCGTACGCTTATCAGGTAAAAAGACGTCATTACTACAAGAAGAGTATGTACATCCATCCTACAAAGCCGAACCATTCAACAGCTGAGGCGGTTCTTCGTTCGATGCGCTCGGATAAGACATTCACGGATGAAGAAGCAAAGCTTCTTGACCTTTGCCTTATGGTTCACGCAGAACACGGCGGTGGTAACAACTCAACATTTGCCACAAGAGTTCTCACTTCAAGCGGAACAGATACTTACGCTGCATACGCTGCTGCTATCGGTGCACTTAAAGGACCCAAGCACGGCGGTGCCAACATCAAGGTTACCGAAATGTTCAAACACATCCGCGAAGGAGTAAACGACATTACTGACGAAGGTCAGATTGCTGATTTCCTTGAAAAAATAATCAAGAAAGAAGCCGGTGACCGTTCAGGTCTTATATACGGTATGGGTCACGCCGTTTATACTCTTTCCGACCCGAGAGCAGTTATCCTCAAAGAAGAAGCAAGAAAATTTGCACAGAAGACAGGCTATGAGGAAAGATTCAAGCTTATTGAAACAGTTGAACGCCTTACTCCCGAAATCTTCCTCAAGGTTAAAGGAAGCAAGAAGCCGATCTGTGCCAATGTTGATATGTACTCCGGTCTTATCTACGAAATGCTTCAGATTCCTGAGGACATCTTCACTCCGCTTTTCACGACTGCAAGAATTGCAGGTTGGTCTGCACACCGTCTTGAAGAGCTTATGACAGGCGGCAGAATCATCCGCCCTGCATATAAGAGTGTTTCAACAAGAAGAGAATATATCAAAATCGGCGACAGAATCGATAAATTCACTCTTGATTCCGAATACATACCGTTCGAAGAAAGGATAGGCAAGTAAAATGAAAACACAAAAAAACGACAGCCTGATCTTAAGAATTCCTTTTTTTGCTGTTCTTGCAGCAATTCTTATAGCCGTCCCGCTCAGAGTTTATCAGTACGCTAAACTTATTAATCCTTCAACAGGATTTTTTGATGAGAAGGATTTCTCTGTTATTGTTGTCTACGGTATTCTTGCTGTTGCAATGATTATCTGTATAGTTTTACCGTACATCAGTCATAAATCCATTCCGACAGTTACTGTCGGAAAAAATTCCAAGGTTTTTCTTGCTGTTTCTCTTATTATGGCAGCAGGTGCAGTTATCAGCGGAGTAGATCTTATTACTGACTTCATCGATCTTATCAGCAACGCTCCGAGATATCTTGACCGCGACGGTTTATCGGCATATATTTCAGCACAGGGCGGTACACTTCTTATTGCAGAAGGTTTCTTCGCTGCATTATCCGGATTCCATTTCCTTATTTTAGGACTTTCGGCACTCAACGAAACTGCAGTTTCTAAATTCAAAATTCTTGCACTCAGCCCCGTTGTATGGTGTGTATTCCGCTTGCTTTACAGATTCAAGAGAACAATTGCCTTCACAAACGTTTCCGACCTCTTCCTTGAGCTTTTTGCAATCGTTTTCGCAATGGTTTTCTTCCTTGCTTTTGCACAGATACGATCAAAAATTGATGCAGAAAACATTTTCTGGAAAATATACGCATACGGTCTTCCCGCAGCTATGTTTGCAATCGTTTGCTTTGTACCGAGATTTATTCTCCTCATTACCGGAAAAAGCGAACTTATCAACACGCTTCATCCTGTATATATAAGCGATCTTACTTTTGCAATTTATGCAATTTATGTCTGTATCTCATCATCAAAAGCAGAAAGCAACAGCAACGAGAAATAATTTATTCGAGGATAAAGTATGTTTTTTGAAAACGTAAAAATTGCCGCACAGCAGGTCGGCATCCTTTACATCATCGTCCTTATCGGCGCAATAAGCGATAAAATAGGACTTTTTTCTGAAAAGACAGCTAAAGCGTGTACCGATTTACTTTTTTATATAATCACACCTTGCGTGATTATACGATCATTCCTTAACCAGGAGTTCACTAAAGAAACCGGCATAAAACTTCTTATCGCTGTTGGCTGCGGTTTTCTTATGCACTTTGTTGCTATTGTGCTTAACATGCCTTTATACCGTAAAGGTGACCGTGAAAAAAATATACTTTTCAGATACAGTTCAATTTACGGAAATGTCGGCTATATGACCCTTCCGTTAACAGAAGCTATTTTAGGCGATGAAGGTGTCTTTTACTGTTCAGCCGTTGTTATGGCTTTCAACGCGGTTTCTTTTACCCACGGTGTTTATATAATGAATAATGTGGGCGGCAAATTTGATAAAAAGAAGCTTATTCTGAATCCGGGTGTGCTTTCCGTTCTCATCGGATTACCGTTGTTCCTTTTCAAGATTAAACTTCCCACACTTATAAACGAACCGGTTTCATACCTTGCTTCGATGCAGACACCGATAGCAATGCTTATTTTCGGAACATTTCTTTCGCATACTAAACTCAATGATATTTTCAAGCACAAGAAAATCCTTCTTGTTGCATTAATGAAGCTCCTTGTGCTTCCTGCGGCAATGGTCGGTATTTATTACCTTTGCGGCATCACAGGCACACTTCTTATCGCACTCACAATTTCTTCCTGTGCTCCGACAGCAAACAATACGGTAATGTTTGCCGCAAAATATAACAAAGACACAAGCCTTGCCGCGCAGATTGTTGCAACGGTCAGCTTTATGTCTATAATTACAATACCGCTTATAATTGCCGCGGTACAAACAATTGCTTAGGTGAATTGGAATGATCGATAAAATTCTTTCAAAAGCTGCTCCTGTTTACGGTTTCTGCCCTTTTGAAAAAATCAAAGACTCTTTGATTGACTGCAGAGCCAAAAACAGACTTCCCGAAAATCCGAAAAGCGTAATCGTTCTGGTTTTTCCGTACTACCTCGGTGACGGTGCATATGAATGCTCTGATATTTCCAAATATGCAGTTGTGCCTGACTATCACAACACCGTTACAGCAATTCTCAACACCGCTTCACAGGAACTTAAAGAAGCTTACCTCGAGGATGAGTTTGTTGTTTTTACGGATAACTCCCCTATCCCTGAGGTTAAGGCGGCTGTTTCAGCAGGTTTGGGCGTTAAAGGACTTAACGGGCTTTTCATAAACGAAACATACGGTTCGTGGGTTTTCATCGGTGAAATTGTTACAACCAAAGTTTTCGATTATCAAACCGCAGAAATCCGAACTTGTATCGGATGCAGAAAATGTATCGATGCCTGTCCCGTAAAAGCAATCGGAAATGACGGCATAAACCCCGATAAGTGTCTTTCTGCTGTCACGCAGAAAAAAGGTTCGCTCACCGAGGAGCAGGAAAAACTGATAAAATCAAGCGGTTGCGCCTGGGGTTGTGATATTTGCCAGAACGTCTGCCCTATGAACAGGAATATAAAAATTGAGCCGATTGATGTTTTTAAAAACGGTGCTGAATTCAAAGCCCGAACAGATTCTGATATTTCCGACAGAGCCTATGCCTGGCGCGGAGATAAAATAATCAAACGAAATCTTGAAATATTAAGCAGATAAAGGAATGATAGTGTTATGAAACTTATTATTGCGATTATCAACAGCGACGATTCACAGACAGTGCTCAGTGAAATCACAAAAGCAGGTTTTTATGCAACAAAGCTTTCAACAACAGGCGGATTCCTGCGTGCAGGCAACCTGACTCTTCTTATGGGTGTTGAGGACGATAAAGTTGATTTTCTTCTTGAAATCCTTCGCAACAACTGCAGAAAGAGAGAAGAAATCACTTCCGTTTCACCTGCATTTGAAGGCGGTATGATGCCTACAATACCCGTTCAGATAACTGTCGGCGGCGCTACTGTTTTCGTTCTCGACGTTGAACAGTTCCACAAAATGTAATAAAGCAGGATTATTTATGAACAACAAGATTTTTGATATGGTCACGGAGCTGATGAAAAACGGCAGACTTCCGCACGCAATCCTCATTGATTCAGGTAGTGCAGAAGACCGTGACGAACTTGCTTTGTATATCGCTTCATCATTTATCTGTCAGAACGGTGTGCCCTGCGGAATGTGCAGGGATTGCCTTAAATTAAAAAACGGTGCACACCCTGACGTTATAATTTTCGATCCTGAAGATAAAAAAGAAAAAACCTTCAAGGTTGATTTTGTAAGAGAAATCCGCGCAGACTCATATATTCTTCCGAATGAAGCGAAATGCAAAGTATATATTTTAAAAAACACGGATAAGATGAACGCTTCGGCACAGAACGCTTTTCTTAAAACTCTTGAAGAGCCGCCGTCACACGCAAGGTTTATACTGCTCTGCAAGTCAAGAGCAGCACTTCTTGAAACAATTATGTCACGCGTCACACCGTTCAATCTCGGTGCTGACGACCGTAAAATCACAAACGAATATGCACTCAAAGCTGATGAGCTTGCCGAAAAGCTTGCAGTTGCACTTACGGAAGTTACGGAACTTAACTTTATGCGACTTTCATCAGCCTTTGAAAAAGATAAGGATTTATTTCCACTTACCCTCACGTCGTTACAGCTCATTTTCCGCGATGCTGTTGCAGTGAACGCAGGGAATAATATCATCCTCAGCAATCACGAAGATACAGTTAAACGTCTTGCAGCAAAATTTCCGTTAAAGACGCTTATTGCGCTTGTTGAAAATACGGAGCATCTTTTTGACTGTATCAACAAAAATGCAAACAAAAATCTGCTTACAACCCGCTTCTGCAGTGTACTCAGAAACACTACTTACGGCGGATAACTACCATATAAATCCCGGAGGTACCAACTATGTCAAAAGTTGTCGGAATACGTTTTAAAGAGGTCGGTAAGATTTATTACTTTGATCCCCTTGACGTTGAATTCAAAAAAGGTGACTTTGCAATTGTCGAAACCGTAAGAGGTATAGAATGCGGCGAAGTTGCAATGGAAAACAGAACAATAGATGACGAAGAAATCATAAAACCGCTTAAGCCGATTATCCGTCTGGCTACGCCCGAAGACCTTAAAGTTGTTGAAAACAACAAGATTAAAGAAAAAGAAGCCTTTGAAATCTGTCTTAAGAAAATAGAAAACCACAAGCTCGATATGAAGCTCGTGGATGTTGAATATACTTTTGACGGCAGTAAGGTTCTTTTCTATTTCACATCTGACGGACGCGTTGACTTCCGTGAGCTCGTTAAAGACCTTGCAAGTGTGTTCAGAATAAGGATTGAGCTTCGCCAGATAGGTGTACGTGACGAGTCAAAAATGAAGGGCGGTCTCGGCATCTGCGGAAGACCTTTCTGCTGTAACAGCTTCCTCGGTGACTTCCAGCCCGTTTCAATCAAGATGGCAAAGGAGCAGGGTCTTTCCCTTAATCCCACTAAAATCAGCGGTACGTGCGGAAGACTTATGTGTTGTTTGAAATACGAGCAGAACGCATATGAACATCTTCTTCACGTAACACCCAAGGTTGGGGCAATCGTTGACACTCCGCAGGGTAAAGGCTCTGTTGTTGAAGTCAATCTTCTTAAAGGAATGCTTAAAATCTGCCTTGACAGATATCCTGAAGCTGCTCCTGCAGTATATCACAGAAAAGACGTCAAGCTTATCAAGGATAAAAGAATTACTGTTGACAAGTCAGAAATTGATGCATTAAAGGACATTGAGTAAAAATTAAGGACCGGTTTTTCCGGTCCTTTGTTATTTTATTAAACTGAGTGCTGCAGCCGTTCCTGCAACTATACCGCTTGCCCAAGCCCATTGGAGATTAAAACCTCCGCAAGGTGCATCAACATCCAAAATCTCACCTGTGCAGTAAATACCTTCTGAAAATTTCGATTCAAGAGTTTTTGTATCAAACTCGTTAAACGACGCTCCGCCAACGGTAATCTGTGCACTGTCAAAACCTCTCGTACCTGTAACTGTAAAAATACAGTTTTTCATATTATAAACAAATTTATTTATATCATCGTTTTTCAGATCACCTAGGGTTATATCCTGCCTGAATCCGGAATTTTTGATAATCAGGTACCCTACCTTTTTAGGCAAAATTCCGCACAATGCATCTTCAAGCAAAAGCGATGGATTTCGGTTTTTAGCTTTTACAATAAATTCAATTACCGCTTCTTTTTTCATCTCGGGAAGAATATCGAGAAAACACCTGCAGGAGTTTTCTTTAACACTTCTGCTGACGTCCATTATTGCAATTCCTGAAAGTCCGTAATCAGAAAAAAGCACTTCGCCTTCAGAACTGTCAATTTCTTTTCCGTTTTTATCTTTCAGTGAAACAGCGGCTTTAACCCTTACTCCTTTAAGGAATTTCAGATTCTCCCTGACCGTCAGCTGAACAAGACCCGGATAAAGCGGTGTAACACTATGCCCCAATGACTTGAGAATAGGATATCCGCTACCATCTGAACCCTGTGAAGGAGCAGCTTTTCCGCCTGTTGCAACGATAACTTTTTTGCATTCAATGCTACTGTTGATAATAAAATTTCTGTCATTTCTGCTAACAGATGTTACTTTCGTTTCGGTCAAAACTTCAATGCCAAGGCGTTCGACCTCAAACCTCAGGCAGTCAAGAACACCCGATGCGGTATTGCTCATAGGATAAACTCTTGATTCACTGTCGCTGACACACTCAAGACCGATTGAAGAGAAAAATTCAATAATCTTCTCAGGAGGACAGATTTCCATAACAGCCGAAACTGCTTTTGTGTTATAGCTTTTCGCATTTGCGGTAAGATTTGTCAGATTACATCTTCCGTTGCCTGTTGCAAGAATCTTCTTTCCTATTTTAGGCAAGGATTCTATCAGCACGACCGAAAGCTTATTATATGCCTTTTTTGCGCTTATTGCCGCAACGATTCCCGATGCCCCTGCACCTATAACAGCTATATCATACATTGGCTTCACCTCCCGAAACTGATTTAATACTATCATAAATCTCCGCTTTTAGCAATATTAATTTATCAAAGAAAACGGAGGTTAATATTATGATAATTGATTTGTTTGCTGACAGTAAAGCGAGTGCAAAAGAGGATAAACTGCTGACTGACGAAACAAAACGGGTAATCCGGGAGCTTGAAAAAGCATATCTGCTTTTCAACGAAGTAACTGATCCTTATGAAACCGAATCCCTGATTTACAGAATGAAAGAGCTTGAAACGCATTACAGCTATCTTATAAAAGAGGCCAAGCTCGGAAAAATCCATAATCCCTGCTTCATCGGCGGTATAAACATATGAAAACAATTGTAATCATACTGCTTGCTGTCGGTGCTTTCGCTGTTTACGTTTCTATGATAAAAAGTAAACATTTTTTCAGAAATTTAATAAACACGGTCTTTCAGGGGCTTGCTTCTATTCTTGCAGTTAATGTTGTCGGTCTTCTGACGGGTGTGACCGTTGCCCTTAATTGGTATACAATTGCTTTTTCATGTGTTTTCGGTACTCCTGCTTGCATAGCGTTTCTTTTGCTTGACACTTTATTCAGATAAAACAATTAAACAGTTGTTTTTTATTCAGATTTGATATATAATAACGCTGTATAATTAAGGATGTGATTCTTTGAAAAAAAGACTTATAAAATTCTTTTGTCTTTTCCTGACCGTTTTACTGTTAGTTGTTTGGAGCTATAACAACCTGACACTTAAAACAGTCGAAGCATCCCTTACATCCGATAAAGCAAAAGATGAAATCAGAATTGCACTTGTTTCTGACCTTCATTATTCTTTTATCTATGACAACAATGAAGTAATAAACCGTGTTAAAGAAACAAACCCTGATATCGTATTTGTTCTGGGCGATATGTATTCCAGAGGAATGACAAGCAGAATTGACAATGTTATAAGTTTTTTAGAAAAGCTTTCAGAAATCGCAGATGTTTATGCAGTTACAGGCGACCACGATTATGATGACGAATACAAACAAAAAATAAATGCTCTTGAAAAGGTTTATCTGCTCGATTACATCTATCGCGACATTGAAGTTAAGGGCAATAAACTCAGAATTTACGGAATAGACAATGTTTATTTCTCTGATACCTTCAACCTCGCAAATGAATTTGAAACACCGCCGAATGACAGAATCAACATTCTTCTTTCTCACATTCCGTCAATGCCTCACTACGGCGATTTCGGTTTTGATTACGTTTTCAGCGGCGATACCCACGGCGGAATGATTCGTTTGCCGTTGCTCGACGGATTGTACTACAACGGTCATATTCTGCCGAAAATCACATATAACGGAACCATTACTGACAAAGGTTTGTATGAATTCGAAAACACCAGTCTGTACGTTACTTCGGGAATCGGAAACTATCCCCTTCCCCTTCGTTTCAACTGCAGACCTGAAATATGTTTAATTAAAATCAAAGGAGAGTAAAAAAATGAGCTACGCTGACAAATTGTTTATTGATATGTGTAAAAACATACTTGAAAACGGCACTGATACAAAGGGAGAAAAAGTCCGTCCCGTGTGGGAGGACGGCACGCCTGCTTACACACAGAAGCTTTTCTGTGTCGTAAACAGATACGACCTTAAAAAGGAGTTTCCCGCACTTACATTAAGACGTACTGCCTTCAAGTCCTGCGTTGATGAAATCCTTTGGATCTGGCAGAAAAAATCAAACAATATCAACGATCTTAATTCTCACATCTGGGATTCATGGGCAGACGAAAGCGGCAGCATCGGCAAGGCCTACGGCTATCAGCTCGGTGTCAAACACAAATACAAGGAAGGTATGTTTGACCAGGTTGACAGAGTTCTTTACGACCTTAAAAACAATCCGTTCAGCCGCCGTATTATGACCAATATTTATAATCACCACGACCTTAGCGAAATGGGACTTTACCCCTGCGCATACAGTATGACATTCAACGTAACTCAGGGCGAAAACGGCAGACTCGTTCTCAACGGTATCCTCAATCAGAGAAGCCAGGACGTGCTTGCGGCAAACAACTGGAATGTTGTTCAGTACTGCGTTCTTCTTCATATGTTCGCACAGGTATGCGATATGGAAATCGGCGAATTCGTACACGTTATTGCAGACGCTCATATTTATGACAGACACATTCCCGTAATTCAGGAGCTTATCAAGCGCGAGCCTCTCCCCGCACCCACTTTCTGGATTAATCCGGAAATCAAGGATTTCTACGATTTCACGGTCGACGATGTAAGGCTTGACAACTACGAAACACACGAGCAGATCAAAAATATTCCGATCGCTGTATGAGGTAAAAGTATGAAATTAATTGTTGCAGTTGATAAAGAATGGAACATCGGCAATAAAAATGATCTTCTTTTTTACATTCCCGATGACCTTAAATTTTTCCGTTCCAAAACAATCGAAAAAGTTTGCGTTATGGGTAGAAAAACGCTTGAATCCTTCCCGAATTCAAAGCCGTTGAAAAACCGCGTAAACATCGTACTTTCAAGAAACAAGGACCTTGAAGTTGAAGGTGCAACCTTCGTTTCCGACCTTGAAGAGCTTGAAAAAGAACTTACAAAGTATAATTCTGATGATGTGTACGTTATCGGTGGCGAATCAATTTACACTACTCTTCTTCCTATGTGTGACACGGCAATCATTACGCACGTTGATGCTGTCGCAGATGAGGCCGACAAAAAATTCCCTGCGCTCTCACCTGACGAATGGGTGCTTTCTGACGATTCAGGTGTGCATGAATGTAACGGATATAAATTCCGTTGGTGTGAGTACAAGAGGAAATAACAAAAACGCTCGGCTTAAACCGAGCGTTTATCTTTTGTCAGATGAGCTGTGCTGTTGAGATAGCAAAGCTCAATATCGTAACCGTAGGGTCCTGTATTTTCTTTATAAATTATAATTTTAGTGACTCCTGTATTAGAAAAAGCAGGGTCAAAAAGGCGGGTGTCCTGTGCCTTGACAGCATGCAGAAAAATGTCGGTATTAAATCCACCATGAGCAACGCACATTACCTTTTCGCCATTATGATAGCGGTCTTTCAGGTAAGCTATTACGTTTTCCGCCCTTCTGCGGTGAGATTCCTGATTCTGTCCGTCACCGTTGACAAGATTTCCGCTGACATCGATACCTTCGGGGGCAAGAATCCTGCCGTCAAACTCTTCGTTGAGTTCCTCGAGTGTAACTGCAGAATAATCCTCTGCTATACCGCATTCAATCAGCCACGGCATTGTGTAAACATTCTTTTCGGAGCATTCATTCTGCATAATTGCATAATAAGCTGTCATCGTCGCACGTCGCAACGGGCTTGCAAAAACTGCATCGAATTTAATATCCTTATAGTATTCACCGAGCATTTCTGCCTGATGTTTACCAAGCTCTGTCAGCGGCGGATTAGTCCGTTGGTCGCGCGTAAGTTCCTCATCGGGAATACCGTAACCACCCCTGATATTTGTGCATGACTGACCGTGTCTTACAATATAAAGTTCCATTTCAATAATCGGTGTCGGTTTTTCCATTGTTACACTTCCATCTTCATATTTTGTACGAAACTGAATTTATCTCGACAGTAAATGCAGAGTTTTCTTCCTCTGCGGTACTGACCGTAAATTCAGGATAAAGTTCTTTGGGCTCAAGGTAACCCTTGTCCGTGTGTGAATCAATAAACCTGAAATCAATCGGTTCACCGTTTCGTTTTATAACAACATTCTTCTTTTTAAGATGGAAGAATATCGGCGACTTGATTGAATATACCGTAACATCATCCTTAACCGTTTTGGTTGCCTTAAGGCTCTTTACGTTCAGTATCATCCTGCCTTCGCAACAGACCGAAATACTGTCAGGACTGTTGAAAACAGTACATCCCCCACGACGTTTAAGCCAATAATGCATATGTTCAATGCTGACAGACGGATGTAAAGCGATTGTATCGGCATCCATTCTTGAAAGAAGAGAATCAATTCTTTTGTTTGCCTTAATCCATTCATCACCGTCAAGGTGGTCGGGGAAAAATTTGCCGTCCATAAGCTTCCAACGGAAATCGTTGAAAACAATACCCTGAAAATAAGGCGGTACTTTTCCCGGGAAAGAATCAAATAAATCCTCATAAAGCTTCATCGAAGTTTCAAAAATATGCTCGGGTGAAAATTGTGTCGAAACAACACTGTTCACATTACTTCTGTTATAAATATATTCGCCCTTATCACAGAAACCGATCTTCATCTTTCTGCGAAGTATTTCACAGCAATATTTCTCATCCTCGTGCTTGATTGTATCGAACTTGACATTGTTTTCCCTGAGATTCTTGACACACACATTCATATGAGTCTGTGTTATAAATCTGTTTTTCGGGTCATTAAGGTCATATACGCCCGTTTTAAGAAGCGTCATATAACGGTAGTGCACAATGGTCGGTCTTCCGTTATAGTACTGTATAATTCTGTACGTAACAAGGTCAACTTCATCATAGACCGAATCGAAAAAGCTGCATACCGATTCAATCGTTTCAGGCTTGACCGTGTCATCGGAATCGAGATAAAAAATGTACTTACCCTCTACCCTGTCAAGTGCGAAATTCCTTGCCTGAGATGCGCCTTCATTTACCTTTGTGTAAAGAAAAATGTTGCTGTACTTTTGTGTATAACTTTTGCAGATTTCTTCGCTTGAATCGGTGGAACCGTCATTGACAAGAATAATCTGCATTTTATCAAACTGAAGCGTCTGCTTCAGAAGCGACTGCATACATAAGTCAAGGTATTTTTCTACGTTGTAGACAGGTATAACTACGCTGACAAGATACTTAAAATCATCCAACGAAGTCACCTCCGAGCAGCTTACGGCTCAATTTGCAACCGAGCGACTTAATCTTTCCGTCCTTGCGGCAATAAAATTTATAGTGAAGCCATGCGCCGATGCACTTTTTGAGCATATCAACACCGTATTTGCCTGAGAAGAAGTTGCGGATAACCGAATCAGGTACCATAGGCAGAGCTATTTCTTTGTAATATACATTCATTCCGTTAACTTTAAAATCACCGAAATATGAATTTTCATCAAGAAGTATATCAACATCTACGCCAAATGATGCGCGAATCCAGGCAAGAATAAGAGTGTTGTCCCTGAAAGCTCTTACCGTGCTTTTCAGCACTTCAAAGGTTTCTTTATTTATACTTGCAAGAAGCGCAGTGAACACAGCTTTTATAAAAAAGAGTGATGCTTTGTCGTTCTGTGTAATGCTGAATATTTTTGCATATTCTTCAACGTAAGTGAGAGTATCATCAAACGAGTATTCATTAACCGAATCGGAATAAACAAGAACTTCGTGCAGGACATTGCAGGTATCATAACGAAGATAATCAGCAATAAAAAGCATAATCGACAAAGTGCTTGTTCCGCAAAGAGAAAGAGAATTCTTTTTTACAATATCTGTTGAAAGCAGGTAATTGAAATATACCGCTTTACTTGCAGCATCCTCAAGAGAAAAGCTTTCAGTAAACGCCTTGTTACATTCGCCGTTATTGATTATACCTGCGTTACATACTGCAGCATTTCCGCCGGAAGCCACAATCAGCTTTTCGATTGCATCGGGTGCAAAAATTACGCTTTCATCGGAAAACATCAGAAATTTTCCGCGTGAAATTCCGATTGCCTTGCTGACAGACTGTACCTTATTCTCAGCATTCACAAGAACAATTCTTTGTGCATATTCCTGCGGTAATTTTTCAAAGAAACTGCTGTCCGATACTCCGCAGACCAGAAGCTCCGCAGACGTATTTCCCGAGAAAAAAGAGCTGCAGAATCTGCCAAATTTTTCACTGTCCGTAACAGCAGGTAAAATCACACTTAAAGTTATTGATGACATCCAAAAACCACCCTTCGGCTATATCTTTTAAATTGTAACATATATATTTTTATTATTCAAGAAAAAAGACTGTCGATATCATAAAATACGACAGACTAAATATATTTTTGCACTTGATAATTTTACAGGAAATGGTATAATAATTTTATATGTAAACTCAGGAGGGATTTCCATGAATAAAGGAAAATACTATATAACCACTGCGATTGCGTACACTTCCCGTAAGCCGCACATCGGTAACTCTTACGAAATCGTTATGACTGATGCACTTGCTCGCTATAAGCGTATGCAGGGCTACGATGTCTTTTTCCAGACAGGTACTGATGAGCACGGTCAGAAGATTGAAGAAATCGCAAAGGATGCAGGAATCACACCCAAGGAGCATGTTGACAAAGTTGCAGGAGAAATCAAGGATATCTGCGACCTTCTTAACACAACCTATGACAAATTTATCAGAACAACTGACAAAGATCACGAAGAGGCTGTTCAGAAAATTTTCAAAAAGCTTATTGATAAAGGCGATGTTTACAAGAGTGCCTATGAGGGTCTTTATTGCACGCCCTGTGAATCTTTCTGGACAGAATCTCAGCTCGTTGACGGTAAATGCCCCGACTGTGGCAGAGAAGTTAAGACTGCAAAAGAAGAAGCTTATTTCTTTAGAATGAGCAAATATCAGAAACAGCTTGAGGAATATATTGAATCAAATCCTGACTTCATTTATCCCGAAAGCCGTAAAAAAGAGATGATTAACAACTTCATTAAGCCCGGTCTTCAGGATCTTTGCATTTCTCGTTCAACATTCAAATGGGGTATTCCCTTCCCCAACGACGAAAAGCACATTATATATGTTTGGGTAGACGCGCTTCTAAACTACATTACCGGTCTTGGCTACAATAGCGAAGAAAACAGTGAAAACTACAACAAATATTGGCCTGCAGATGTCCATATCATCGGAAAAGATATTCTTCGTTTCCATACAATCTACTGGCCAATTATGCTTATGGCACTTGACGTACCTCTTCCCAAGCAGGTATTCGGTCATCCATGGCTTCTTTTCGGTGCTGACAAGATGTCAAAATCAAGAGGTAATGTTATCTATGCAGACGACCTTGTTGAGCTTTTCGGAGTTGACGCTGTAAGATACTATCTCCTTTCAGAGATGCCGTACACTTCTGACGGTTCAATCACATACGAAACAATCATCGAAAGATACAATTCTGATCTTGCTAACACACTCGGCAACCTCGTTAACCGTACGGTTGCGATGACAAACAAGTACTTCGGTGGCGAAGTTATGTCTGCTGACGTAGCTGAAGACGTTGACAACGAACTTAAATCTCTCGCAGTTGAAACCGTTGCTAAGGTTGACAAGCTCTTCGGCGAATTCCGCGTAAGCGACACACTTGAGGCTATCTTTGCGCTCGCAAAGCGTTGCAACAAGTACATCGACGAAACAATGCCCTGGGCACTCGCAAAGGACGAAGAAAAGAAAGCACGACTCGGTACAGTTCTTTACAACCTTCTTGAAGGTATCAGATTCACAGCAGTACTCCTCTCTCCCTTTATGCCTGAAACAGCACAGAAGATTTTTGAGCAGATCAACACAGATGTGACATCATACGAAAGCCTCGAAAGCTTCGGCGGCCTTAAGGTCGGCACAAAGGTTGGTACAGCTACACCTCTCTTCGGCAGAATCGATGCAAACGAGATGTTTGAGAAAATCGAAGCTAAGAGAAAGGCTCAGGAAGAAGCTGAGAAGAAAGAAGAAAGACCCGAAATCGTAGGTCTTGCACAGATCGGCATTGAAGACTTTGCAAAGGTTGAATTAAGAGTTGCCGAAATCAAGGATTGTGAGCCCGTCAAAAAGGCAAAGAAGCTCCTTAAGCTTACTCTTGATGACGGTACAGATACACCGAGAACAGTTGCAAGCGGCATTGCAAAATGGTATAAGCCTGAAGACCTTATCGGCAAGAAAGTTGTACTCGTTGCAAACCTCAAGCCTGCAGTTCTCTGCGGTGTTGAAAGCTGCGGAATGATTCTTGCAGCTGACTGTGCTGAGGATGATGTCAAGGTTATTTTCGTCGACGGTATGCCTGCAGGAGCAAGAATCAGATAATGTATAAGCATATTTTTGACACACACGCTCATTATGACGATTTAAAGTTTGATGAGGACAGAGATGAGCTTTTGCGAAAACTCCCCGAAAACGGCGTTGAATACGTTATAAACTGTGGCTGTGATTTAAATTCCTGCGAAAAGAGCATCGACATCTGCAAAAGCTTTGATTATTTCTACTGTGCTTTAGGTATTCATCCGAGTGAAATCAGTGAAGAAAGTGAAGCAGAATTCGAAAAAATCAAAGAGTTTTGCAGTTATGAAAAATGCGTTGCTGTTGGTGAAATCGGACTTGATTATCATTACGATTTCGTTCCGAAGGATAAACAGCTTGAATTTTTCGAAAAGCAGCTGCAATTTGCCGTTGAGGCAGACCTGCCTGTAATCGTACACGACCGTGAAGCACATGAAGACACTTTGAATCTTCTTAGAAAGTACAGACCCAAAGGGGTGCTTCACTGTTTTTCAGGAAGCGTGGAGATGGCGAAGGAAATTGTTAAGCTCGGTATGTACATCGGTCTCGGCGGTGCTGTTACGTTCAAGAATGCACGTAAACCGCTTGAGGTCGCAGAATGCCTTTCCGAAGACAGACTTCTCCTTGAAACAGACTGTCCGTATATGGCACCAGTACCTCACAGAGGTAAGCGTTGCACTTCGGATATGATAGCCCTGACAGCAGAAAAAATTGCTGAGGTCAGAAACACTGACACACAGCAACTCATTGACAAAACAAAAGAAAACGCATTTGAGCTTTTCAGAATAAAATAAAATTAACGGCAAGGATTTTTCCTTGCCGTTTTTATCATACATCAACTATTTTCTTTTTGTACAACCAATACGCTAAACTATCAAGTTTATTATTATGTAACATATACAATATTTTATAAAATCTGAAGTTTCCAAAATAGTTTTTTTTCAGAAACAAAAACATTTCATCGTCAAGAAACTCTGAAAACAGTCTGATTCTTTCCTTTTTAGGCATTATGTTCTCAGGTAAAAATACTTTTTGGCTGCAATATGTAAAATCGGCGAAAAATTGTTCATACATAAATGAGCGAAATTCGTTTGAATAATTATATTTATCGGCCAATTTAACAAAGCTTGAAAAACATGATGAAACATTAGAAGTCAGCTCAATTCCGCGACGTTTTTTTAGAGAGCTGGTTGTTTTACCAGATCTGCTAAAATGGTAATAAATCTCTTTCAAAAATACAATCGATTCACAATTTGCAATAAAATCCATTACAAATTTCATATCTTCAAAACACACTAATTTTTTATCAAATTTAATGTCATTTGAAACAATTATATTTCTACGATAAATTTTGTTCCAAGAAGTCTGAAACATTACTTTTGAAGACTTAAATATATACTCAAGATAATCTTCTGATTCTGAAGATGAAAATTGCAAAAGTTGCGATATTGCTGTTGTTTTTGTGCTTATATGCTTACCATTTTCAGAAAATCTTTCTGAATAATGACCAAAGCCAATCATATCACACTGATATTCATCGACGCACTTGGTTAACTGAGCAAAAGCATCTTCTTCAAAATAATCATCACTATCCAAAAAAGCTACGTACTCACCTTTGGCAACAGTTAACGCATAATTTCTGGCAGATGATACACCTGCATTTTCCTGACAATAATAGGACACTCGACTGTCATTCAGATACTTTTTAATTACTGTCTCGCTGTTGTCTGTTGAGCCGTCATTAACAATTACCAGTTCAACGTTTGAGTTATTATCATTAAGAACACTTTTAATTGCTTTTTCAACAGTTTTCTCTGCATTATATACAGGCATTATAACAGAAAATTTAACGTTCATTTTTCACCCTCCATATGTTTTTAATTTTATTTAAGCCATAAGTAAAGCAACAATATTAGAATAAACATTAACCGGATCGGAAAGAAACTTATCTTTGACTGAAAGAGCCTGCTCATAATCTGCAACAAAAATTGTTATGGTCATAAGCTCATCCTCACCGTCAAGTACGGACATTGTAATATTACATCCCTTTTCAAGACGTGTTATTTCAATTCTGTGCTCGCTCTCACGACGAAGACGAGTCTGCAATTTTACTGCGGCATTAAGAGCACTTTCACGTACCGTATAAGGCAGATCCTTTTCAAGCGTAGAAGTGTTCTGCTTGCCTATTTCGGTAATATAAAGTTCCGGGTCATCACCGTCTGCTGCACGCACATTACCGTTTTCAATAACCTCGCTCAGAGCCTGGTTGAGTTCAAAGTAATTAGCAAGACCTTCTTCGCAGATAATGTTATTGAGCTGACCTTTTGTTATGGGTGTATCAAGATGAGAAACAAGATAACAAATCAATGTTTTTATTTCATTACGGCTTCTCAGACCGCCGGGTTCAATCCCTTCGGTAAACGCATCGTAAAGTTCCACTTTATCACCTCATCAGATTATCTCAATTTCAACAGGCTGACGTTTTCTGAAAATATACACGCTGTCAAATCCTGCATTTTTCGCAATCTTCATACCCTCTTCAATTCCTGCCCCAAGATGATAGGTGAAATGAGAGTCTGAACCGACGGTAATCATCTTTCCGCCGAGCTCCTTGAATCGCTTTACTATACTTTCATCGGGCATCGTTATACCAATCGGCTGACGAAGACCGGATGTGTTGATTTCAAGTGCCTTATCCTTTGAAACAAGAATAGAAAGAATTTCATCGATATCCTTCTGATATTTCTGCATATTTACGGGGATTTTATTTTCGCCGACAATGTATCTCAAAGGATATGTAAGATGAGCAAAGGTATCAAATTTTGCCCAATCAGCAAGAAGTTTCAGTTCATAGAAGTATTTATCAAGCAAAGCTTCAATATCCATACCTTCATACTTAAGCTCGCAGAAATCGTCAGTTTTTCTGAGGTTATGGATTGAACCGATAACAAAGTCATAATCCCTTGAGTTTATGAGAGCTTCGGAAGCTTCAATATCGTATGTAGGCTCGCCAAGCTCAATGCCCACGCAAAGCTCTATTTTATCCTTATACATTTCTTTTGCCCTGAGCATATCTTTATATGAATTCTCGGCATCCTTGTCAAAGCCTTTTTCCGTGAAATAATCCATTTCAACATGGTCGGTAAAAGCTATTGTCTGAATGCCTTTTTCAATTGCAGCTTCGCACATTTCCTCTATAGGATAATTTCCGTCAAAAGAATTGTTGGTGTGTGTATGCATATCAACAAAATTTTTAAAAATCATTAAAACACTTCCTGAAACATTTTATAATTTATGATATAACAATTTGAAGATTTTTTCAACAGTTTTGGAAAATATTATAAATCTGTTAAACTACTGAATAAAATGTTTTTTATCGTTAAAACTACCATTGAGCATAGTTCAGGAGATGATTATATGTTAGACAAAATCTCGTTGATTTTGGTCATCGTCGGCGCTTTAAACTGGGGCTCAATCGGTCTTTTCCAATTTGACATTGTAAGCTGGATAGGCGGAGGTCAGGATGCAATCGTGAGCAGAATTATCTACACGCTTGTTTCACTTGCCGGTATCTGGTGCATTTCAATGCTTTTCAGGGAAAGAAGCGATGTTGAAGTCGGTACAGTTGAAACAATGGATTAACAGCCGACCTGCGGACAGGAAATCCTGTCCGCTATTTCTTTTAATTGACAAAGATACTGCATAGATATATAATAATATTAAGTAAACTTTAAAAGGCAGGGATCATTATGAACAGAGAACCGTTAAGATTTAAAAACGGAAAATTCAAAATCATGCTCATCGGTGATTTGCACGAAAGCTACGATATGTATTCGGACAATGCCGCAAACAAAGCCGATGATATGAATGCCCTTCTTACCAAGGCTGTTGAAGAGTTGAATCCCGACCTCGTTGTTTACCTTGGTGACAATGCGGGTGCAGACAACGAAATGCAGATGCGCTCGGTTATCAGCCGTATCCTCTACCCCGTTTCCGTAAGGGATATTCCTTTCGCTGTTGTATTCGGAAATCACGACCGCGAATGTGCAGTAAGTCTCAGGGATCAGATGCGCCTTTACAATGAACACGACAATTGCTATATGTTCAATGCAGACGATTCTATAACAGGCTACGGCAACTATAATCTCCTTATAAAATCTTCAGAATCTGACGAGGATATATTCAATCTCTGGTTTGTTGACAGCAACAATCTTGCTGAAGACCAGGAGCTTTCATATTACGATTGGGTACATAAGGATCAGATTGATTGGTACAAAAAATCGGCTCTTGAGCTTAAAGAAAAGAACGGTGGAAAAACCATTCCTGCATTTCTTTTCCAGCACATTCCTGTTCCCGAAGAATATGAGCTTTTAAGGGAAGCGAAAGTTCACGAAAAGCTTGATTGTGTTCCCGGTCACCGTAAGTGGGCAGACAAGAATTACGTCCTTAAAGAAAATGTTGAAGGCTACCTCGGAGAAGGCCCGTGCACTCCTTGCGTTAACAGCGGACAGTTTGCCGCATGGAAAGAAATCGGTGATATTATAGGAGCATTTTTCGGCCACGACCATATGAATGATTTTGCAGGATATGTTGACGGAATTATGCTTGCGCAGTGTAAAACAGCAGGTTTCCGCCCGTATACTGACGGTTGCCGTTCCGGTGTAAGGCTTATCACTCTTGACGAAAACGATCTTCAGAACATCAACACAAGAATGTACCACTTCAAGCAGTTCGGTCTTAAAGCCAAGAGTCTCAGCCCGTATATGGAGCATGTTACCGACAGACAGGATGCAAAGCTTAAGGTTGCAGGTACTGTGCTCGGTACAGCCGCAGCAATTGCAACAGCCGCAGTTGCCGTGAATAAAATCGCAAAAGGCAAGAAAAAATAATATAAATTCAAAAAGACTGAACAGATACCTGTTCAGTCTTTTTCTTGAGGTATATTATGATTTTTGAGTTTAGTGACACCGTACGTGAAATTGATTTTACGCAAGTTACACCTTCAAATAATGTTACAGCTTTTATTTCAGCGGCTGAATTTGAAAATGTGTACTCAGCCTTCAATCTGGATAAAACTGCATACGGAAAATTCAACTGTGACGACAGATATTTCCGTTCAAAAACAGAAAACTGTGACGGTTACTGTTACGGCACAATGATAGTTATTGAGCCCGACATAAACAACACTGTCGAAAACAGACTTGCTTTTTATATCAGGAAAAACCTTGTTCTCATAATTGATATTTCAGACTATGACCATACTGTGCAAAAAAGTTTTCTTGAAGCTGTCAACCGTTTTAATCCTGAAGAGTTCAATCCCGAAAGGTTTATTTTTGCTTTTATTGACAGTCTTATTTCTTCAGACAACAAAGGGCTGGAAGCTATCGAGCTTGAAATAAACCGTATTGAGGACAGAATCATCCGTGAAAATGAATATAAAAATTTCTATGAAGAGCTTCTTCGATACAAAAGAAAACTTCTTAAATTACGCAATTACTATGAACAGCTGATTGATATAGGAGAAGCTTTGTGCGAAAACGAAAACAAGCTTTTTGATGAAAACAATCTGTCATATTTTAGGAGTTTTATAAGAAAATCTGAAAGACTTTGCGATGACGTAAATCTTCTGCGCGACAGTATTCTTCAGTTAAGAGAAACCCACCAGACAAGCCTTGACATGAAGCTTAACAACACTATGAAATTATTTACTGTTATAACAGCCGTATTTTCCCCTCTTACGCTTATTGCCGGGTGGTACGGTATGAATTTCCGCTATATGCCTGAGCTTTCATGGAAATACGGTTATCTTTTCGTTATTATATTAAGCATACTGACAGTCAGTCTTTGCATTTATATTTTTAAAAAGAAAAAGCTCATATAAAAAGACATCTGCCGCACAAGCAGATGTCTTTAATCTTATTTACCAAGTTCTTTTGTTCTTTTATAAGCCGCTAAAACTGCATTGATTGCGGCTCCTCGCATACCTTCATCTTCAAGAGCTTTGACGCCCATAATAGTTGAACCTCCCGGACTGCAGACCTCATCCTTGAGCTTTTCGGGATGCTTCCCTGTTTCAAGAATCATTTTAGCAGAACCAAGAAGTGTTCCTGCAGAATAAAGAATCGCCTTATCCCTCGGAAGTCCGCAGGCAACAGCACCATCTGCCAACGCCTGAGCGAACATATATGCAAAAGCCGGACCGCAACCTGAAAGTGCACTTGCGGCATCAATGAATTTTTCTTCAAGCCAGTCAAAAACTCCTGCCTTGCTCATTGACTTTTCGAAGCAAGCTTTATCCTCATCACTGACATCCTCTGCAGTCGCAAGAACAACACCTGAACCGACAGAAACGGGCATATTAGGCATTATTCGGATAACGGAGTCTATCCCTGAAAGCTCTTTAATTCTGCTCACAGCGACTCCTGCAGCCATTGAAACGATAACAGGCTTATCATCTCTTTCACACAGTGACTCTTTGATTCCTTCAAAGCAATCAGCGATAATCTGCGGTTTTACGCCGATGAAAATAAATTTACAGTCTTTTGCAATCTTTTGTGCATCTGCAGGCTCAGCTGAAATTTCTTTTGCGAGAGCTTCGACTCTTTCGCTGTTGATATCTGAAAGAAGAATATCGTTCTTATATCCTGCTTCGGACACAGCCTTCGCGAGTGCTCCGCCCATATTGCCGCAACCTATAAATCCGAAAGTTTTTCCCATACCGTCACCGCCTTATCTTATCTGACCGTTACCACGGATGATATATTTATACGTCGTCAATTCACGAAGTCCCATCGGGCCTCTTGCGTGAAGCTTCTGCGTTGAAATACCCATTTCGCAACCAAGACCGAACTCACCGCCGTCGGTAAAACGTGTACTTACATTTACGTAAACAGAGGAACTGTCCACATCACGTGTAAAGATTTTGACGGCTTCATCATTTTGAGTAACGATTGCTTCGCTGTGGTGAGTTGAATGTTCTGTAATATGTTCAACTGCTTCATTAACATCTTCAACAACTTTAACAGCAAGAATATAATCAAGAAATTCTGTATCAAAATCATCTTCACCTGCAGGAGTACCGTCAATTATACCCTGTACAGATTCGTGCAACCTTAATTCAACAGGATTCACCTTTCTGTCGTCAACAAGAATCTTCTTAAGCTTCGGCAGGAAATCTGCAGCGATTTTTTTATTTACAAGAAGTACCTCTTCAGCATTGCAAACCGAAGGTCTGCTTGTTTTTGCATTTTCAATAATTTTAAGGGCCATTTCGATATCTGCCGTTTCATCAACGTAAACGTGGCAGATACCCGTACCTGTCTGGATACACGGAACAGTCGCATTCTTTACGCAGGCATTGATAAGACCTGCACCGCCTCGGGGAATCAGCAAATCAACATAACCGTCCGCTGTCATAAGCTCGTTTGCACTCTGACGGCTTGTATCCTGCACCATATTGATGACAGTTTCGTCAATACCAAGATTGTTCAAGCCTTTTCTCAGTGCATTGACAATTGCATTTGCGCTTCTAAACGCTTCTTTTCCGCCGCGAAGAACACAGACATTACCGCTTTTAAGAGCAAGTGCCGCCGCATCGGAAGAAACATTCGGACGGCTTTCATAGATGATTGCAACAACGCCCATAGGCACGGCTGTTTTTTCAATAACCATTCCGTTTTCGCGTTCAACTCTTTCTAGCACTTCGCCAACGGGATCCGGAAGTTTTGCAACCTCTCTTATACCTTCAGCCATACCCTCGATTCGCTCTTTTGTGAGTGTAAGCCTGTCTATCATAACATCGGAAATAATTCCTTTGGCAGCTATGATGTCCTTTTCATTCTCGCTGAGAATTTCATCGGCAGAGTCAACAAGTGCATCTGCCATTGCGTAAAGAGCTTCGTTTTTCTGCTCACTTGTAAGCTTCGCAAGAACACTTTTTGCCGCCTTTGCCTGCTTTAATATTTCAAGTGTTGTCATTTTACTCGCCTGCCTTTTTGATGAATCTTGTACCGACTGATTTTCCTTCAACAATATCGTAAAGCACATAAGGATTTTCGCCGTTTGCAATAACCATATCGCAACCCTTCGCCGTACTGATTTCAGCTGCGCGGATCTTTGTTTTCATTCCGCCTGTGCCGAGATTTGAACCCTTATCGCCTGCAAGTGCCCTGATTTCATCAGTAATTTCAGAAACAACCGAAATAAGCGTTGCATCTGAATTCTTATGAGGATCTGCAGTGAAAAGACCGTCGATATCTGAAAGCAGGATAAGAAGATCTGCTTTTACGCTGACAGCAACCATCGCTGAAAGTGTGTCGTTATCGCCAACCTTGATTTCATCTGTTGAAACGGTATCGTTTTCATTAATGATCGGCAAAGCAGAAAATTCAAGAAGCTTATTCATCGTGTTGATGAAATTATTATATCTGTCTGTATGCTCAAAGTCATCACCTGTCATAAGAAGCTGAGCAACGGTGTGGTTGTATTCCGAAAAAAGCTTATCGTAAGTATACATAAGCTCACACTGACCGACAGCCGCAGCAGCCTGCTTACCTGCAATATCGGTCGGTTTTGACTTAAGCTGAAGCTTTCCCGTACCCATTCCGATTGCACCTGAGGTGACAAGAATAATGTCGTTCCCTGCATTTTTAAGGTCACTGAGAACCTTGCAGAGTTCCTCAACCCTGCGTATATTCAACAATCCGCCTGCGTGTGCAAGCGTAGATGTTCCGACTTTTACAACAATTCTCATTTTAATATCCTCTGCTTAATATAAATTAAAAATACTTTATCATAATATGCATAAATATGCAAGAAAAACCGTACATTTCTGCACGGTTTGTTTTAATTCTGTTTTCTTACGATTTTGTATTCATCGTCAGGTTCATAATAAGGGCAGTCATAATAAGATGCACTTAAAAATTTGATATATTCATCCTCATCGAGGTTCATTGAACAGTAATAATAATCTTCTGTTTCATCGTAGCAGAAATTATTACAGGTTTCGCAATTTGTTTTTCCGGGCATTATAACACCTCCGTGAAAATAATACCACTAACCTGATGTTTTGTCTACAGTAATTTCGTGCGCATCTGCTTTAAAATTACTTTTTCACGTCTGCTGACCTGAACCTGAGTCATACCGAGTTTTTTTGCTATAACAGTCTGCGTAAGACCTGCAAAATATCTCATTCGTATTATCTCTTTATCTCTTTCATCAAGTTCGTTCATTACCTGTTCAAGTGCAATTAACGTTGAAACACCCTGTTCGTGAGAATCGACGGGAATATCAAACTGATTTTCGTTTTCGTCATCCTGCATAGTCATTGAAATTACGGGCATTGAAGCAGTTATCGCCTGAACGGTTTCATACTCATCAAAGCCGAGGCGTTCTGCAATTTCCTTTACCGTCGGCTCACGGTTGAATTGCTTTATGAATGCTTCTTTTTCGTAACTTATTTTCCTTCCTTTTTCTTTAAGAGAACGGCTGACACTGACCGTACCGTCGTCACGGAAAATGCGCTTCATTTCGCCCAATATAACAGGCACGGCATATGTTGAAAAGCTGAAGCCTCTGCTCTCATCAAACCCGTCAACAGCCTTTATCAGCCCGACACAGCCTGCCTGAAAAAGGTCTTCATATTCAACGCCCCTGCCCCTGAGCTTATGAGCACAGGAGTGCACAAGGCCAAGATTTGATTCAATTTTTTCGTCCCTTATCTCAGAACTAAGTATCATATCCCTGCACGCCCGTTTACGGTTTTATACATTGTCACTGTTGTTCCTTTTTCAGGTTTTGAATGAACGGTAATTTTGTCCATAAAGCTTTCCATAACAGCAAAACCAAGTCCTGCACGCTCACCGCCAAGGGTGGTAAAAAGCGGCTCCATTGCCTGCTTCACGTCTATAATTCCGCATCCCTTGTCCCTTATGCTTATCTTTACCCTTCTGTTTTCAAGAATCGTGACACATATGTAAATCTTACCCACAGATTGCGGATAAGCGTGTACAATACAATTCGTTACAGCCTCGCTGACAGCCATTTTCACATCCGAAACCTCATCAAGTGTCGGGTCAAGCTGTGACACAAATGCGGCAACAGTTGAGCGTGCAAAGCTTTCATTTACGGATTTCGAATCAAGTGTCATCCTTATTTCATTGATTTTCTGCATTGTTTACTTCCTCCCTTTTGCTTATTTTTGCTATTTTTTCAAGACCTGCAAGCTGCATTATCCGATACACCTGAGGCGAAAGATTTGAAACTATCAGCTTACCGCCCATCGGCTGAATCGTACGGAATCTGCCCATAACAAGACCTATTCCCGATGAATCCATAAAGGTTACATCTGCAAAATCAAGTTTCAGCGTTTTGGGCTTATTACGCTGAATTGCTTCGTCAATTTCAAGCCTTATTGCCGCGGCAGTATGGTGGTCAATCTCGCCGTCAAGAAAGGCGGTTACCCTTTGTTGTGTTGAAATAATTTTAACGGGCATTATTATACCTCCTGAAAAAGAAAAATCCTCTATCCGAAAGGATAAAGGATTTAAGATGAATATTTTGTTGAAGTATCGCCGTAAACGGTGACTATTTTTGTAAATTCTTGATGTCTGATGCAAGATAAAGCGAACCGCAGACAAGAACGACTGAATTTTTGTCCGCTTTTTTCAATGCTTTGGCATATGCTTTTGCACAGTCGTCTACGGGTTTTGCTTTCACTCCGTAGTTTTTAAGCTCAGCGGCAAGTTCCTTTGCTGTCAATGAGCGAGGATTTGAAACGGTTGTTGTATAAATTTTTTCGCATAACGGAGCTAATTTTTCAACACAGTACTTATAATTTTTGTCTTTCATCATACCGAAAACAGCAATTATTTTTTTATCTGCATAGTGCTTTTTGAGCGTATAGCAAAGTGCATCTACACCCTCGGCATTATGTCCGCCGTCAATGATAACAAGCGGATCTTTTGAAACAATTTCAACTCTTGCAGGAATCTTAAGAGCAGATATTCCGTCAATCATATTCTTTGCAGAAACAGTCCAACCGTTATTTTTAAGAACATTGATTGCTGAAATGGCAGTTGAAAAATTATAAATTTGATGCTTACCCGAAAGAGGAATTTTGAAGGTACAGCCTGCGTAGATAATCGTTGAGCCGTCAAATTCTTCGCGCACAAGTCTTATTCTTGCAAGGTCGGAATGGGTATAGGTACAGCCTGCTTCCTTTGCCTTTTCTTTTACGAAACGTTCGACCGCAAAATCAGGTTGAGGATAACCTACCACATGTCCGCCCTCTTTAAAAATTCCGCATTTATGTGCAGCGATTTCAAGGATTGAGTCACCTAAAATATCGGTATGATCCATTGAAATTGACGTAATAACACTCACTTCTGACTTTTTGATAATATTGGTAGAGTCAAGCGTGCCGCCAAGACCGACCTCAAGAACAACAATATCACAGTTTTCCTGACTAAAATAAAGAAATGCTGCAGCGGTTATAATTTCGAACTCAGTCGGTTCAATATTTTTCTTTTTTAATTCATCAATAACCGGGACAATTTTTTCAACAATATCTGCAAAATCATCCTTCGGTATCATCTCGGAATTAATCTGAATTCTTTCGCGGAAATCAACAACAAACGGCGAAGTAAAAAGACCCACCTTATATCCTGCCGCACTGAGCATATTAGCAATCATCGTGCAGGTTGAGCCTTTGCCGTTGGTGCCTGCAACGTGGACAAATTTCAGCTTGTCCTGCGGATTATCAAAAGCTTCGCAGAGAGCTTCTATTCTTTCCATTCCGGGCTGCGAGCCGAATTTCATACGCGAATGTATAAAATCAAGAGCTTCATTATAATTCATAAAATCACTCATTTTATATTATTTCATCAGTATTCTTTTAACTGATCTTTTTATCTTATTTTTCATTGACAGACTTTTAGATGCCGCATAACGCAACCCTTTTTCTTCAAAATTATTTTTAAATCGTTTCATTTCATCAGTTATAACTACATTTTGAGTATATCTACGATTCGATTTAACAGCATTTTCGGCATTTGTTGGGAATAACTCAAAATTTTTTAACGAATTTACAAACAAATCACCTTTTTGAGTGTTAACCAAAGCAACAGATGCTCCGAATTTATTATAACCTATATCAGATTCAGATGAACCCCAAAAATCCCCAACAGTTACATCCGAAACGTGATTATCTCCCTTATTTTTACATATATAACACTTATTTTCCGGCATCATAGAAAAAGCTATGCCATAGTTTGTTTCATAAAAAGGTTGAGTAAAAACTCGACCGTTTTCAAACTTCGCATATAAATACGGAGGTTTCCAATATGGGTTTTTATATCGAACGTTAAAATCAACTATCTTCGATTTATACTTTTTTTCAAGCTGACCGATATATTCCTCTGCTACTTTCGGCGTTGTCGGTCCTCTACAAATCAAATCAACACAAATAAGTTTTTCATCAGAAATACCTGCTTTTTTTATATAATTTTTTAATGCCATAACATCACAAGGCAAACCGATAAACAAAACTTCAAAACCATTATCAAGATCACTTGCAGCAGAATCCATAATTTCACGTGTAAGAGTTGCCTTTATGTACTTTGTACTTCGTAGAAGCTCTACATCTTTTATATTCGACACACGAATGTACGCCACATCTTTAAAATTATTTGGTGGATAATACGAAACACCGTAAACTATACCACCTGACTCAATCATATTTTCAGCCATAGCAGTTCCCATTCCACCCGAAGCTGAAGATCTCAGCTTTTGCTCGTCGGCAACATAACCACAATAGGCACTAATAATCATTATACTATCACCTCTCAGTAAATAAAAACAATCAGATATTTCCATATATTAAAACACAAGGGATAATTATAAACTACCCCTTGTGCTTAATTATACACTTATTTTCTGAGCTTTGCAAGGCTTTCGTCAATCATAGCGATCTTATCACGAATCTTCTTTGCAGCCTCACGCTGACCTTCAACAACTGCTGGCGGTGCTTTTGCAACGAAGTTCTCGTTGTTGAGCTTCTTGTCAATAAACTCAAGCTCCTTGAGTTCCTTTGCTTTTTCCTTTTCAAGACGTGCAATTTCAGCCTCGAAATCAACAAGATCACCCATAGGAATATAAACCTTTGCGTCTGTTGTAACGATACAAACAGCATCGTCAAACTCAAAGCTGTCGCCTACCTCTGCTTCTGAGCAGGATGCAAGACGCTGCATAAAGATACCTGCCTGACGGAATGTATCTTTGTAAGAAGTTGCAATATAATACTTCGCTTTTCTTGAGGGAGGAACGTTCATTTCTGCTCTGCAGTTACGGATAGCACGGATTGCTTCCATAATTCTGCCCATTTCCTGTTCCTCAACGCTGAAGTTGAATTCTTCCTTATATATCGGCCACTCGGAAATCATAATTGACTCGCCGTCGTGCGGAAGAGTCTGCCAGATTTCCTCAGTGATAAACGGCATAAACGGATGAAGAAGCTTCAATGTGTTTGACATGATATAAACAAGCATATCACGTGCTGTCTGCGCTGCCTTCTCGTCACCTGAGTTAAGACGGATCTTTGAAATTTCGATATACCAGTCACAGAAGATATCCCAGATGAAGTCATAGAGCTTCTGAACCGCAACGCCGAGCTCAAACTTATCAAGGTTATCGGTAACCTCTTTTGCAAGGTTGTTGAAGAGGCTGAGAATCCATTTATCCTCAAGTGCGAGATCTTCGGGAACGTGAGGTGCTTTTTCATCCTCGCCGAGATTCATAAGAATAAATCTTGCAGCGTTCCAGATCTTGTTTGCGAAGTTACGGCTTGCACTTACCTTCTCGTCCGAGAAACGCATATCATTACCCGGGCTGTTACCAGTTGCAAGAGTAAGACGGAGAGCATCCGCACCGTACTGGTCAATAACCTCGAGAGGATCGATACCGTTACCGAGTGACTTAGACATCTTTCTGCCGAGGGCATCACGAACAAGACCGTGGATAAGAACCGTATCAAACGGAACCTGACCTGTGTATTCGAGAGCAGAGAATATCATACGGCTTACCCAGAAACCGATGATATCGTAGCCTGTAACGAGTGTGCTTGTCGGATAATAGTGCTTGAGATCCGGTGTTTCATCAGGCCAGCCGAGAGTTGAGAACGGCCAGAGTGCTGATGAGAACCAGGTATCAAGAGTATCTGAATCCTGCTCAATATTCTTACTTGCGCAATGCGGACAAGCGTCAATATCTGTTTTAGAAACTATCGTAGCACCGCAGTCTGCACAGTACCACGCAGGAATACGGTGACCCCACCAGAGCTGACGTGAAATACACCAGTCACGTGTACCTCTCATCCAGTTCATATAGTTCTTTGTAAATCTTTCGGGAACAAAAACTGTTTCGCCCTTTTCAACTGCTTCGATAGCAGGCTCTGCAAGAGGTACCATACGTACAAACCACTGCTTTGAAACCATTGGTTCAATTGTTGAATGACAACGGTAGCAAGTACCAACCTCGTGCTTGAGAGGCTCGATGTACTTGATATATCCGCCTGCTTCAAGGTCAGCAAGGATAGCCTTACGAGCTTCCATTGTTGTCATACCTGCATACTTGCCGCAGTCAAGAACTTCAGGCTCATCAGCAGCAGCCTTACCGCTTGCAACAAGCTCATCATATGCAGCCTTTTCAGCCGCACCTGTCATATGTCCGTCATAGGTAAATGTTCTTACCATCGGAAGATTATGACGTCTGCCTACCTCAAAGTCATTCGGGTCGTGTGCAGGAGTGATTTTAACAACACCTGTTCCCTTTGTCATATCTGCGTGCTCATCGCATACGATGGGAATTTCTTTGTTGAGAAGAGGAAGAATAACGTGACAACCGTGAAGATGTGCATATCTTTCGTCCTCTGCATTGATTGCAACAGCTGTATCACCAAGCATTGTTTCGGGTCTTGTTGTAGCAAGTTCAAGCTGTTCGCCTGTTTCTTTAACAGTGTAAAGAAGGTGCCAGAAGTTACCGTCCTGTTCGCTGTACTCAACTTCAGCATCTGAAATTGAAGTTTCACAGTACGGGCACCAGTTAACCATTCTGTTGCCTCTGTAGATAAGGTCTTTTTCGTAAAGTCTTACAAAAACTTCGCGGACTGCTCTGCTGCAGCATTCGTCAAGAGTGAAGCGTTCTCTGTCCCAGTCACAGGATGAACCGAGCTTTTTAAGCTGTTCGATAATTCTGCCACCGTACTTTTCTTTCCAGTCCCAGGCGCGTACAAGGAAGCCTTCTCTGCCGAGGTCATCCTTAGTAAGACCTTCTTTTGCCATAGCTTCAACGATTTTAGCTTCTGTTGCAATTGAAGCGTGGTCTGTACCGGGAAGCCAGAGTGTGTCGAAGCCCTGCATACGTCTGAAACGGATAAGAATATCCTGAAGAGTATTGTCAAGTGCGTGTCCCATATGAAGCTGACCCGTGATGTTCGGCGGCGGTATAACTATTGTATACGGCTCCTTCTCGGGGTCACATTCTGCGTGAAAATATTTGCCGTCGAGCCAGAATTTATAGGTTCTGTCTTCAACGTCTTTCGGATCGTACTGTTTTGCAAGATCCTTTGCCATATATATCTCCTCCTAAGTATAAATACAAAAATAAAAAGCCCATCTCAAAGGGAAACTTTGAGACGAGCTGTAATAACCCGCGGTACCACTCAAATTGCATCAGCAGATGCCACTTAAGACATAAGTCCTGCGCTTTTACGAAGCGAAACGGGAGAGGTCTAATAACCCGGAGGCGTTCTTCTCTCCGACTCGGAAGCTACAAAAACAGCTTAACACCTGCCGTCTTTCACCAAACGACGGCTCTCTTGAAGGCTTGAGGCTGTTCCCCTCTTCGTCAACGTCTTTACCGAGCTATTCTATCACCTAAACTATACTTTGTCAACTGTTTTTAACAGCTTCATGGCGTTTGAGTGTTTCTTTTTCAAATCTTTCAAGTGAAACTTTGACATTTCCGAGCATTGTAAGCTCAAACAGATGAATAAGCTCATCACTCGACATCCTTGTTGCGTTACGGTTGCGCATCCAGTTTTCAACAACGTCGCAGACAGCGAAGGTATAAAAATCGGCAAGGAAGACTTTATAATATGAATCGACCGTCATATCCTTGGAGATAAATTCAACCACCATTCTTGCACACGTACCAATCTTTTCGTGAACAAAGTTATAGAAAAACTTTTCTGCTTTTGAATTGACAACACATTTGATTTCATCCTGATGTTCTTCAAGATAATCAAACATTTTTTTGATCATCGTCATCCAATCACAGTCATTTTTATACTCGTTGAATATCTGTGTTCCGTCGTAGGTGTAAATCCACTCGACAAGAGCATATATGTCCTGAAAATGATAATAGAAAGTCTGACGGTTAACACCGCAATCCTCTACAATCTCACGTATTTTAATTTTATCAAGCGACTTTTTCTTCATCAACTTTCTCAAAGAAGTTGCAATTAAAAGCTTGGTCTTTTCACCGGAATTCTGCGGAGCCATACTATCTCCTCCTTTTCGACAATTCTATCATAAGATGTTGCCGATTTCAAGACATTTTGATATACAAATACGGTATAAGTGTATATACAATTTTATCCGAATGTAAAAAAGAGCCTGAAATCAGGCTCTTTAAAACAGATATTAAATTAACAATTAAAGAAGACCCTTCTGAGTTGCATATTCATGGAAGGATTCGATACTTCTCATTCTTGCGGGACTGAGAGTTGCACCTGCTCTTGTAACAGTTGACATCGGGATACCCTGAAGCTGAACAAGATACTTTGCGCTTGCGTTGAAACCGCTGTCGATACAGTTATCAAGAAGGATAATCTCGTTGTATGTTTCGCGTGCCTTCTGAACATTCTTTTCTACGAAGTACTCATCATACATCTTACGGAAAAGGTTTGCACCGCAGGAAGTCGGAGTTGCGCAAACACCTCTTGCGCCTGCTTCATAAGCATCGAAAAGATACGGAATGTTAGCCTGAAGAACAGCTGATTCACCCTGCACAGCAATTTTTTCCTTGATGAGTTCAAGTGAGCATGTTGTGTCCTTGATACCCTTGAACTTGCCGTTTGCAACAAGCTTGCCGTAAGCTTCGCCTGACATACAGTGCGGATTGAAGCCCGGGAACTCATAAAGAAGAATCGGAAGAGTTGTATATTCAGCAAGCTCTGAAAGATAGTTAACAAGCTGATCATCATCGTCGCCAACACCTCTTGTTACGAAAACAAGACCGTCAACACCTGTCTGCTCCATACGCTTAACTTCTTCAACCTGATTCTGCCATGTCTTTTCAAGGTTTGCTGTAGCAACAATTTCAGTTCCGCAAGCGTGCTTAACTGCGATTTCTGCACACTTGATTCTTTCTTCAATTGAAAGACAAGTCATTTCTGCACTTCCGCAAACTGAGAAAAGATGGTGTGATCCTCTTGAAGCCTGCCACTCAACATACTGAGCATATACATCATAGTCGATTGACTTATCCTCTTTAAAGGGAGTAAGCAACAAAGAGTAAATACCTCTGAATTCTTCCGGTTTTCCTGTAAACATAATTTGCACCTCTCAAGAAAATTTCTTTTATTTATCTTACTACTAAGATTTATCAATTTCAAGATTAAAAATAAAAAAACATTCAGTTTATTATCATTTTTCCAATCTTTCAATAACACTTTTTGCCATATCGGGGTAGTTGGTTATTACCGCATCAACGCCAAGGTTATAAAGTCGCTCAACATCAGATTCATTGTTAACGGTCCATGTGTTAATCTGAATATTATTTGATTTTATTTCCGTAACACTTTCCTTGTTAAGAGAAATATAATGCGGATGAACGCACTCAACACCGCGCGTTTTTGTATATTCACCAAAGTTATAAATCCAGCTTGATTCAAGGAAACCGCATTTGATACGCGGGTTTATTGCCTTGGTTCTCATAACGCTGTAATGGTTGAAGCTTGAGATGATAATTCTGTCCTCAAGTCCGAATTCATCGATAAGCTCAAGTACAGCCTTCTCGATTCCCGGGTACTCATTGACGCTTGTTTTAAGCTCTATGTTGGTGATGAAGCCTTCAACCGGCTTCACCAATTCAAAATATTCACGGAGAGTCGGAATTTTATTGAAGCCGTAAACACCTGCAAAACTTGCAGATGCATCAAACCTTGAAAGCTCTTCATATGTAAAATCAACAACATAGCCCTCACCGTCCGATGTGCGGTCGATTCGCTCATCGTGAATAACAACAACTTCGCCGTCTTTTGTGAAATGGACATCAAGCTCGATTCCGTCTGCACCTGCTTCAATCGCCTTTTCAAAAGCAAGCCTTGTGTTTTCGGGATACTTTCCGCTGAAGCCTCTGTGCGCGATATTTAACATTGAATCACAACCTTTGTTAAAATTTTCTTATTATAAAAGCCTGTCTGCCTTTTTTAGTCATACCGGCATCTTCATCAATCATAACCTTTCCGCTGCCGTGGATAACAAGCTTTGAGCCGAAAGGTACCTTTGTATCGGGTTTTGACATCACAACTCCGTTAAGAAGAACCTCTCCCCTGCGTATTTTCTCTACAGCGGTATTTCTTGAAATTGAAAATGCCGCAGACAGAACACCGTCAAGACGCATTGAAGAAACATAGCAACGTTTTGTTTCGCAGGTTGAATTGTTTTCTGCATTTTCAAAGCAATCGCTTATTTCAACCTTAACGCTTCCGCGACCGACCGAAGTAAGATTTTCTTTTATATACCCTGCCACACTTCTTATCACAGCCATTGTACAGCCTTTTTCCGTTACGAAAATATCACCGACAGCTTCCCTTTTTATTCCAAGCCCCATAACCGCACCGAGATAATCCCTGTGAGAAAGTGTAGAAAAATTATCCTTTTTAATTTCCAGAGCAACAATCGGCGAAAGGTCAGGATTTTCTTTTATGTAATACGCACTTTCTGCGTAATCAGGAAAGAAAATTGCCGTCTTTCTTTCACACTCATCAAAGCCACCGTAGAAATCGTATCGGACACCTTTTTTCTTCAGGTATTCAATGACCGTGCTTTGCTGATAGATATCAAGGAAGTTGGTATTTGTGATAAGATAGCTTTCCTCGCAGGAGTTGATGCAGTCGTCAACACGCGCTGTAAGAAGCTCATTTTCTGTCAAAATACCACCTCCTGAATGATTATAAACTGAATATATCACAATCTGTAACAAATGTACAGAATATTTATCAAAATTTCAATTTGATTCAACAAAATATGTAATTTCTATTGAACAAACCAACAATATATGGTATTATAACAAAAAATTAAAATGGAGGTTTGTTGTTATGAATATACCACGTCCCGAACATCCGAACCCACAGTTTCAACGTCAGGCATGGATGAACCTTAACGGAAAATGGAACTTTCAGATTGACAATTCCAAAAGCGGTCTTGCAAAGAGATTTTATGAAAAAGGCACTCGCCTTGATTCTGTTATAAATGTACCCTTCTGCCCTGAAAGCGTTCTTTCAGGAATAGAGAACAAAGACTTTATGGCTGCCGTATGGTATTCAAGAGAATTTGTTATCCCCGAACGCTACACAGATATGAGAACTGTTCTTCACTTCGGTGCTGTTGACTATAAAGCAACCGTTTACATAAACGGCAAAGAAATAGGTACTCACGTAGGCGGTTATATTTCTTTCAGCTTTGATATTACAGAGCACATTCAGCCGGGTGTAAATACTGTTACGGTTTATGCTGAGGATGATGTGCGCAATCCCCTTCAACCCAGAGGTAAGCAGAGTGAGGAGTATTATTCTCACGGCTGTGACTATACAAGAACAACAGGAATATGGCAGACAGTATGGCTTGAATTTACGCCGAAGTCATACATCGAAAGCATAAAGATTTTCCCCAACGCAGAAAATTGTTCTGTTGATATTCAGGCAAAGGTTGTCGGAGAAGGCAAGTTTGAAGCGCTCGCACTTTTCCACGACAGAATTATGGGTGTTTCAAGCGTTGAAACAAAGGGCGGACTTATCAACGCTCATCTCGACCTTAAAGAAGCATTTTACTGGAATGTCGGTGAAGGCAGACTTTATGACCTTGAACTCAAGTTCAACGATGACCGTGTAGACAGCTATTTCGGACTCCGTGACATCAAGCTCGACGGATATAAATTCCTCATTAACGGCAAGTCAGTTTTCCAGCGTCTTGTGCTTGACCAGGGCTTCTATCCTGACGGAATCTACACTGCACCCACTGACGAGGCACTTATCAAGGATATTCAGATTTCACTTGACGTCGGTTTCAACGGTGCAAGACTTCACGAAAAAATATTTGAACCGAGATTCCTTTACCATTGTGACAAGATGGGTTATATCGTATGGGGCGAATATCCCAACTGGGGTCTTGACTCTTCCAATCCCAACATTGTTTACAGCGTTCTTCCCGAATGGCTTGAGGAGCTTGAAAGAGACTTCAACCATCCGTCAATTATCGGTTGGTGTCCGTTCAACGAAACATGGGACTACGACGGCAGAAAACAGCACGATCCTGCGCTTAAGATGATTTACGACGTAACAAAGGCATTCGACCCGACACGTCCGTGTATCGACGTAAGCGGCAACTTCCATGTTACGGGCGAAATCTTTGACGTTCATAATTATGAGCAGGATCCCGAAGTATTCAAAACATTCTATGTTAATGCCGGTGAAGGCAAAATCTTTGACCAGCACGCAGAAAGACAGACCTACAAAGGCGAGCCTCTCTTTGTCAGCGAATACGGCGGAATACAGTGGTCTGTTGACCAGAGCAACCAGAACGCCTGGGGTTACGGTAATGCACCGAAAAACAAGTATGAATTTATCGAGCGTTATCAGGGTCTGACTGATCCGCTTCTTGATAACGAGTATATTTTCGGTTTCTGCTACACACAGCTTTACGATATTGAGCAGGAACAGAACGGTCTTTATACTTATTCGAGAAAGCCGAAATTTGATCCGACTATTTTCTACGGTATAAATTCAAGAAAAGCAAAAATCGAGTTATAAACGGAGGTTTTAACATGATAAAATTACCTGATTATCATAAAAGTCTTGACGTTCTTCACTATGGTTGTGAAGAACCGAGAGCTTATTTCATCCCCTACCACGATGACAAAAGTGTTGATTTTCCGCGCTCGGAGTCAAAATACTTTCATTCTCTTTGCGGCGAATGGGATTTCAAGTTTCACTCAAGCCTTGTAGATGTTGAGGACGGCTTCTACGCTGAAGACTTTGAGATTGACTCTGCATATGACAAAATCAAAGTTCCGATGAATTGGCAGATGGCACTTGATAAGGATTATGACAAGCCGAACTATACAAATATAAACTATCCGATTCCTCTTGATCCTCCTCATATTCCCGATGAAAATCCTTGCGGTATTTATCTCCGTGATTTTGATATTGACGAGAATATGATCACACGCGATCTTTTCCTCAACTTTGAAGGTGTTGATTCCTGCTTCTACCTTTGGATAAACGGCAAATTTGTCGGCTACAGCCAGGTCAGCCATATGACAAGTGAATTCAACATCACAGAATATGTTCACACAGGCAAAAACCGTATTGCAGTACTTGTCCTTAAATGGTGTGACGGTACATATCTTGAGGACCAGGATATGTGGAGAATGAGTGGCATTTTCCGTGAGGTTTATATCCTTGAAAGAAGCAGACGAGGCAGAATCGAAGACTTCTTTGTAAAAACTGAATTCAAGAAAAAGCGTTCACGCTGCATAATGGACGTTGACCTTAAAGTATTCGGTGGCAGAGAGGTTGATTACCGTCTTGTTTCACCTCACGGCGACATTGTTGCTTCAGGCGAAAGCAAGGATAACAAAATCAGAATCAAAATTGATAATCCTGTTCTCTGGAATGATGAAGAACCGCTTCTTTACAGCCTTTATCTTGATGTTTCAGACGAAACAGTTCTTGCCAAAATTGGTTTAAAAGAGCTTATAATCAAAAATTCTATTCTTTATCTTAACGGACAGAAATTTAAAATCCGCGGCGTAAACCGTCACGATTCACATCCTTTCTTAGGTCATGCGACTCCCGTTGAGCATATGCTCGAGGATTTATACATCCTTAAACGCCACAATGTTAACGCAATAAGAACATCTCACTATCCAAACGACCCGCGTCTTCTTGAAATGTGCGATGAGCTTGGTTTCCTTGTTGTTGACGAAGCAGACATTGAAACTCACGGAACAGCAGCAAGAATCTGCCGTACACCCAAAGATGAGCCGTACGGTCAGGTTGGCTGGATCAACTTCTGGAGCGAGCTTTCACAAGGACCTGACTGGAAAGAAGCTTACGTTGACCGAGCAAAGAGAATGTTTGAACGTGACAAAAACCGTGCTTGTGTAATTTTCTGGTCACTCGGTAACGAATCGGGTTGCGGCGATAACCACCGTGCAATGCGCGACTATATCAAGGGCAGAAAATCTGATGCAATTATCCACTACGAAGGTGCTAACTATTCATACAGTGAACGCGGAAAGAAAAACTTTACCGACGTTTCCGATGTTGAAAGTTATATGTATCCTTCAATTGAGGATTGCCACAATATACTCAAAAACAAGAAGAAAGGCAAGAAACCTTTCTACCTCTGCGAATACTGTCACGCTATGGGCAACGGCCCCGGAGACCTCAGAGACTACTGGGAGCTTATTGAAAGTGACGACAGATTTGTCGGCGGCTGTATCTGGGAATACACCGACCATTCCGTTGCAATTCCTGACGGAAAAGGCGGATACAACTATACTTACGGCGGAGATTTCAACGACTTCCCCAACGACAGAAACTTCTGCGTTGACGGTCTTGTTTATCCCGACAGAACTCCTCATACAGGCTTTAAGGAAGCTAAAATCGCATATCAGCCGTTCTTTGTTGATTACAACGGCGACGGTTCTGTGAAAATCAAAAACCGTCTGTTCTTTAAAGGGCTTGACGACATCTGTGTAAAATGGGACATCAAAGCTGATGGTGAGCTTGTTGCCGAGGGTGAAATTTCCGGTCTTATGCTTATGCCGAGAGAAACTAACAGCTTCGCTCTCTTCAATCCGTCGGATTATGAGCTTAACGGAAACACCTATCTCACATTGAGATTCTATAATAAAACAGACAAGCCTTGGGCACCTGCAGGTCATGAGTGCGGTATGAAGCAGTTCTGTCTTGCAAATGCACCTGTTAACGACGCTACTGTTGCTGAAGGTGTTGTTGAAGTTAACGAAGATGACAGATACATCAGAATTTCAGCAGGCTCAAACAGCTATGTATTTGACAAACCGTACGGCAGACTTGAAACAATTCAGCACAACGGAACAGATCTTATCACAAAGCCTGTAGAGCTTAACCTTTACAGAGCTCCGACGGATAACGACGTTGTATATGACGAACAGTGGAAGACAATCGGCCTTAACATTCTCAGACAGAAGACTTACAGTGCAGAAATCACCGAAAGCTCTGACAACAAGGTTGAAGTAACAGTCAAAATGTCACTTGGTGCTTATACATATGACCCTGCTTTCAGAGGCACAATCACTTACACGTTCCTTGCTGACGGTGCAGTGCTTATCAACGTAAACGGCAAAGCTACCGAGGGAATCGAAGTTCTTCCGAAAATCGGCTTACAGCTTACAATGCCCGAAGGATTTGAAAGCTTCAGCTTCTTTGGCTACGGCCCTCACGAAAGCTATATCGACAAGAACCTTTCAACATATGTTGATAAGTTTGAAACAACGGTCACAGACAACTTTGAGCACTATGTACGTCCGCAGGAGAATTCTTCTCACTACGGCACAAAGTGGGCAGAAGTCAGAAACGCTGACGGAATCGGCATTTATTGCACGCCTGAAAACTTTGAATCTTTCAGTGTAAACGCACAGCATTTCACACCGAATATGATTCACGAGGCAAAGCACGACTATGAGCTTGAGCCGCTTAAGGAAACAATCCTCAGCCTTGATTACAAGAATCTCAGCGCAGGTTCAGCATCATGCGGTCCGAAGAGTCTTGACAAGTACAGACTTCTTGATAAAGAATTCAACTTTACATTCAGACTTTTCCCGGGAAAAGCTTAATAACACATTTTACTTACGGGTGACAGTTTTGCTGTCACCCGTTATAATAATGTAGATACGTATTTTTTCATTTCAATGATAAACATAACTGATTAATTGTGTTGCATACAACCAAAAAGCTGTACTGTAGATAACGTATGTTCTCTACAGTACAGCTTTAAATTTATACAAATTTCACATTGAACTTTTCTAACCAATAATTGAACTGTACGAAATATGCTATGGTCTGCGGCGTGGTCATAAGCTGGCCGTACCACGGCTCGGATTTATCCGTTGCAAGAAGCTCCGAAAGTTTATCTTTTTTTATAAATTTAAGTATCGGAGAAGTGTTGTCTGCAATTATTTCTCCGAGAATATCCGAAACTGCCTTACGGTATAACGGATTGTGTGTTTTCGGATACGGGCTCTTTTTTCTGTAAAGCACCTCATCGGGCAGGTAATCCCTCATAGCGTACCGCAGAAGCCCTTTTTCGCAGTTGTTATGGTCTTTCATCTCCCACGGTACGTTATAGAGATATTCAACGATTCTGTGGTCGCAGAAAGGCACTCTGACCTCAAGAGAAGAATACATACTCATTCTGTCCTTACGGTCAAGAAGTGTCTGCATAAACCAGTCGAGGTTGAGCTTCATCATCTCCGCCATTCTCGCTTCTTCACCGTCGGCATTGGTAAGCTTCGGCGCTGATTCTACGGTGCTTTTATAACGTGAATAAACAAATTCATCGGGATTTATCATCGAGGCAAAATCGTCATTTAGGAAAGAAAATCTGTACTTCGTCGATTGTGCCCACGGAAAACCGTCAGTGTCACGTATCTTCTTGTCCCTGTACCACGGATATCCGCCGAAAATTTCGTCTGCACATTCACCTGAAAGCGCGACGGTAACCTGCTCCCTTATCGACTTGCAGAGAAGCAGCATTGACGAATCAACATCCGCCATACCGGGCAGATCACGGGCATCAACTGCAGAAAACAAGGTGTCGGTCAGGTCATCCGTACCGATAACAAGTCTATGATGCCTGGAATCAAGATAATCTGACATCAGCCTTATATACTCGGTGTCGGAATTCGGCTGAAACCTGCTTGTTCTGAAAAATTTATCATTGTCCTCATAATCAACAGAAAAGGTGTGCAGGGTTTTACCTTCACGTTTAAAGGTTTCATTCACTACGGATGAAATTATGCTTGAATCAAGACCACCCGAAAGAAATGTTCCCAATGGCACATCGGAAACGAGCTGTCTTCTTATTGAATCCGTTACAAGAAACTGAACGGTTTCTGCCGTCGTTTCAAAGTCATCGGTATGCTCTTTAGCTTTAAGTGTCCAATACTTTTTAATCGCTAAACCGTCGCTGTCAAAGAGGGCGCATTCGCCCGCTTTCAGCTCTTCAATCCCCTTAAAAACACCACAGCCGGGTGTTCTTCCTGGACCTAAAAGCATTATTTCAGCCAGCGAGTTTATATCCATTACCGCATCGATTTCAGGGTGTTCAAGAAGCGCCTTTATTTCAGATGCAAAAACAAGTCCGCTTTCCGTCTTTGAGAAGAAAAGAGGTTTAACGCCCATTCTGTCGCGCGCAAGGAAGAGTCTTTTTTTTGAATGCTCCCACACTCCGAAAGCGAAAATTCCGTTAAAAAGCTCTACACAATCTTCTCTGTATTCGCAATAAGCCTTCAGCACGACTTCCGTATCGGAGCTGCTGAAGAAGTTATATCCCCTGCTTTCAAGTCGGTTTCTTATTTCGAGGGTGTTATAAAGCTCTCCGTTATAGCAGACAGTAAAAGTTTCATTGCCAACGGCATAGGTCATCGGTTGCTTTCCGCGTTCGATATCGATAACTGCAAGTCTTCTGTGCATAAGTACGGCATCGTGAGAAAAATATTCGCCGTGCTGGTCGGGTCCGCGCCTCAAAAGAGCATTCTGCATATTATAAAAATATTCTTTGTATTCTTCGAGATTTCTGCAAAAGGATATCTGACCGCAAATTCCGCACATAGTATCACCTCATCTGTTTTCTGTACTTTTCTCTCGTGGCAAGCCCGCCCCTTATATGCCTTTGCGCTTTGTTTTCATCAAGGACACTCCTCACCTGCCTGAAAAGCGACGGGTTGATTTTTTCAAGCTTTTCCGTAACATCCATATGTACCGTGGATTTTGAAATGCCGAATACCTTTGCGGCAACTCTTACCGTAGTCCTGTTTTCTACAATATACTCCCCTATTTCAACAGCTCTCAACTGAGTCAAATCATCCAAAAAACAACCCTCCCGGAATACATATCACAAAATTGATATGCCCGAGAGGGTTTAAATATGCTTGGCAGACGAACTGAACTGTGCAGGGTTCAGCTTTTCTGCCCACCGTCGGTGTGCAACGACGGGTTAAGCCGAAAATCAAAGTGCTTCCACAGGGAAGCTTTTTTGTGCATCATCCGAAAGAACTTTTGCAATAACACCCGAATGAGTTATAAACATAATCTGTGCAACTGCCTTTTCGCCGATTTTCTCGTACATTCTGCCTGCGCTCAAAGTGCCGTCATAGACCGTGTGTGTACTGTTTGCAACATAGCCGATTGTGTCTATATACGGGAGCTCAACGCGGATCGCTTCGGAATCAAAGTCGTTTTCTTTCTCTTTTACAAGTCTGACTTTTCTTCCTACCTTAAAAGGCTTCTTTCCGAGATAGTAATCAATACCCGTAATCGTAACGAAAATTTCTTCCATTTACAGTACCTCCTTTTTAATAAATCTATTGCTTACTTTCCCTTGAAACGAATATAGCACAAAGGTAATATCAGTTCAACGATGATTTTTTGCAGAGTACGGTTTTAGGGACTGTAAAAAATCAGTTTGGAATATTTTTATTGAAAACTATACTGGTTGAGGTTTAACGGATTATCCAAATTCAAACACAAATTTGGGTTTGGGGCGCAAATTTAAAATTAAGGTCGTAGGGGAAGATATCATCTTCCCGTGGAATTTATGCAAAATTTCGGGAGCATAATATGCTCCCCTACGGACACGATTATTGCTCATAGATTGTAGGGCACGGGTTTCCCGTGCCGAAATTGAGTGTGTATAAACGGGTCGACGTCCTCTGTTCCGTTCAGATTTATGTGAATTTAACGATCGATTCGTGAATCGACCCTACGTTTGTTATTTCAAAACACCCCGAAAAACCTGAATTTATTGCTGCATTTGCGGAACGTATCCCTGTTATAACTTATTTATCCGCTGTCTTGACAGAATTATTATTCATAGCTACAATAATATAAGATAAGTTTTCAGGAGGAATATCAATGTTTACTCTTAACGATTTGCCTGTTGAATTATTTGCGGTCGCTCTTTTATTTTTAATTCCGTTAGGTATATATGAATACATAAGATTTCATAAACAAAACCCAGGTAACCCTTTGAACAAAATGACATTAATTACAATTCCGACGCTTCTTATAGTATTTTCTCAAAAATTTGCTTATAGCATTACTGACGATGCCAACATCATCAAAACAGTTGATATAATCACTATAACATCCATATCTTTATTTTTTATTGCCTTTGCTATCACTTGGGTGCTTGCATACAAAAGAGGATATATTGACAAAGAAGAGCTTAATCGCAGAAAGCCATTATTTAAAACCTGTGGAATAGTTATACTTATTTGCATAATTATTTTAGCAATAATTCTCGGTCTTGATAAATTAGATGAATTGAATTTGCTTCCTTAAAACACTTCAAGGTTTTGACGTTCAAATTCGGGTTTGTCGGTGTGTTTGAAATAACAAACGTAGGGTCGATTCACGAATCGACCGTTAAATTCGCACAAATCTGAACGGGACGTCGAGGACATCGTCCCCTACACATACAGCGACAGATTGTGCAAATTAAACATCCCGACAAACCCGAATTTACAATGCAACCACAAAAACCACACGAAAGATGTGATTAAAATTAAGACCTTCGTCCCCTTATATTTCAAAAAGTTCAAGTGTATTGCAAGCAAGTGTCCCGACACGTGTTGTGCGGGATGGGAAGCAGACCTTGATAATGAAATAATTGAAAAATATAAAACTGTCGGCGGTGAGCTTGGCGAAAGAATAAAAAACAGCCTTGCAAAAGACGAAACTGACTGCGACATCTTTGCACTTTGTGAAAACGGCAGATGTCCTTTTCTTAATGACTGCAACCTCTGCGACATTCAGGCGGCTTACGGTGAAGAATACTTAAGCAAAACCTGCGCTATGTTTCCGCGTTTCTACGATGACTTCGGCAAAATCCGTGAAATGGGCATCGGTTTCGGCTGTCCCGAGGCGGCAAGAATTATGCTTGAGGATGACGAACCGTTTTCGCTTGAATTCTATGAAGAACATGTTGATGAGATTGAAGATATCGACGAGGATTTTCTCTCTGAAATCATCGCTTTGAGGGCAGAGATTTTTGCTGTTCTTGAAAACGAAGATTTGAGTTTCAAGAAAAAAATCGAAAGTATTTTTGACATTGTGACCGCCTTTCAGAAAGAGCTTGACGAAGAAAATTTCATCGATGAAATTCAGCATCGCGATTTTGATGACTGCATAGAAATTCTTGAAAATATGGAATACATAAAAACCAAACGGAAGGATTTTGTTTCTTCCCTCAAAGGCAAAAAGCTTTCCAAAAACACCCTGAATCTTTACAGAAGCGATTTTGAAAAGCTGATGAAGTATTATGTTTTCAGGTATTTCCTTTCTTTGGGCTACGATTATGACGTTGTTACACCCATAAAATACGGTGTATTTGCCTGTATTGTAATCAGCAGGATTTATGCATATTTCGGAACACCCGATTTTGAAACGAGAGTTAAAATTATGTACAGCTATTCAAAAGAGGTTGAATATTCGGATGTGAATATGGACTTGATTGACGATACGATGTATAATAATTTCAAGATAAAAGATCTGATAAATATGCTTTAATATAAGGAGGTGTACCCATGTCAAAAGTATATCTTATCTGTGGCAGAATCTGCTGTGGTAAAACTACATATGCGAAGAAAATGTGTTCCGAAAGTAACGCTGTATTACTTTCGGTCGATGAAATTATGCTTTCTCTTTTTGACCAATGCTGTGGGGAAAAAATGCATATGGAGTTTGAACAAAGACTTAAAGAATATCTTCTGAATAAATCTCTTGAACTTATCAAACAAGATATAAATGTTATTCTTGACTGGGGATTTTGGACAAAGGAAGAACGAGAGTCCATAAAAAATTTTTTCAGTTCACGCGGTATTGAAGCAGAGATGCACTATATCGAAATCAGTGATGAAACATGGCATCATCGTTTAAACAAAAGAAACTCTGCCGTTCTTGCAGGCGAACATATAGCCTACTTTGTTGATGAAAACCTCGCATTGAAATTCGCTTCAAAATTTGAAGCACCGGATGAATATGAAATTGACATTGTTCATAAAGAAGAAAAACACAAAGGATAGCTCTTTCAAGGAGCTATCCTTTGTTGTTTATAACATTATTCTTCCGCCGATTTCCATTATGAAATCTTCATTTTTAATAATTGAAATAAGCTCGGATTCGTCTTTCGGTAAAACCTTTGTTCTCGTTGCGGAGATACCTTCGAAATTCGGATGGTGGTAGTCCGAACCAACCGTCATTATCTTTCCGTGCTCTGCGGCATAAAGCGAAGCAACCGCTACCCTGCCGTTGTGATTCTGATGAACGTTGTAAGCTTCCATTGCATCGACGAGAGTCGGATCTATTCTCATCATATTGTTTCTGAAAGGATGCGCCTGAATGAGGAGGGAGTTTTCTTTTTTATATCCTTTCACAAAAGTTTCAAGGTCGGTATTCAGCCAATCAAAAATCTCCGGAAGCTCATCCGTTTCATAGCCGAAGAAAAGATAATCGTTGTCGCTTTCTTTATAGAATCTCAGCTCTGCACCCGTGTATACTTTGATGCCGAGCTTTTCGCCCGTTTCGTGCGCGATGTAAAGATCCTTTTTAAATTTTTCAATAGCTTTTTCCTTGGATTCGGAATGCTCCGTATCAGAAATGAAATGATTAGTTAACGCAATTCCGTCATAGCCTGCTTCTTTGAAAACGCGTACGAGCTCATCCGCAGAAACTTCGGAGCAACCGCTTGCAGGCGAAGAATGGGCATGAAGCTCCAGTCTGTAAGGATAAAGATTTTTGAATTCTTCCGTAACTTTTTTCGGACTTAACATAATATCACTCATTTCTTCTCTAATGCATTGTACATTTTTTCGTAAACCATTTCGCTGATTTCGCTTGTCTTAAGGTCTGCGATTTCTTCGTACGGAATAACATCGACGATATTGAACCTTATCTCTGTTCTTCTGCGGAAACGGTTTTTGTCAATTTCTCTTGTGTTGTTGACAACAGCGACAACAATCGGCACTTTCGCCTTTTTCGCAATTTTGAAGGAACCGTTTCTGAAAGGAAGCAAGCCCTCTCCCGTTTTATTTACCCAGCCTTCGGGGTAAATTCCCATTGCGCAGACTCCATCCGTTATGTTCTTTACGGCAGCATTGATAGCTTTTACAGCCTCGCGGTTATTTTCACGGTCAAGACCGATACAACCTGATTTACGGATGTACTTTCCGCCGAATTTTATTTTGAGATTCTCTTTCTTTGAAATAAAGGCAAGATTCTTTTTGCGAAGTGTCCAGAGTGCAACCATCGGGTCATAGCTTGAAATATGGTTTCCCACAAAGAGGAATTTGCCGTCGTCAGGCACCTTTTCAACACCCGTTGCTTTTATTTTAACCCCTGTAAGCTGAAAATAAAGCTTTAATGAATAAAGAAGCAGGAATCTGTATGAATTATGTATATCCGTGACGTCTTTTTCGTCTGCTGTGAAAGAATAGGCAATAATAAAAAGCAAGTGCAATCCGCAGAGAACTGCGAGAATTGCGACGTGCATCGGTATAACAGCCACCCATGTCCAGACAGAGGAAAGCGGCATAAAATTATAGACAATCAAAAAATCAATCAACGCGGCAATTGACCAATAAAGCTGAAGCATAACCAAATTTCTCCATAAAATATTTGTCGGGAAATATTATATCCGATGCGTTTGAAAAATTCAACACAAACGCATCGGATTTTTTTAATTATTAGCGAAATTTCCAGTATAGAGCTGATAATATTTACCCTGCTCTTCGATGAGCTTATCGTGATTTCCGCGTTCGATTATCCTGCCGTTTTCAAGCACCATAATAACATCGGAATTTTGAATTGTTGAAAGTCTGTGAGCAATAACAAA
>JAZSID010000023.1:0-4007 GCA_045533625.1 Acutalibacteraceae bacterium
AGGGTAGATTTAGTTGAAAAGAAACAACCTTTGTTTACAAGACAAAGGTTGTTTCTTTTCTGGCGGAAGCGGTGGGATTCGAACCCACGGTACCGTGAGGTACAACTGATTTCGAGTCAGTCCCGTTATGACCACTTCGATACGCTTCCGTATTTAATTTCTGCTATTTTTCCAATACCTCAAAACAGCTCATATATTTTATCAAAATTCTCTTCCGTTGTCAATATATTCGTTGGTTTAAATGTTGATTATTCTGAATTTTTATGATAAAATTACCGTAGTGTATAAGTGTATATCGGAGGCCTTTTTATGACTTGTAATTGCAAAAAGAGTGATTTGTCGCTTATAAATGAAGTTCTTGAAAAATATGCTGATGTTGACGGAAGTCTTATCACCATTTTACAGCACGCGCAGGATATCTACGGCTATCTGCCGACGGATGTTCTCTACCATATTGCTGAAAAAGTCGGTTCAACCCCTGCAAAGGTGATGGGTGTTGCGACGTTTTATTCGCAGTTCCGTCTTCAGCCTGTCGGTAAGTATCTTATTATGCTTTGCCAAGGTACGGCTTGCCACGTAAACGGTTCTGAAAAAATCGAAAAAACAATCAAAGATGAACTCGGTATTTCTGACGGTGAAACGACCGAAGACGGACTTTTTACTCTTAAGAATGTTGCCTGTCTCGGCTGTTGCAGTCTTTCTCCCGTAATGATGATCAATGACGAAACATACGGTAGCCTTACTCCCGAAAAGGCAAAAGAAATTTTAAGAAATCTCAAGGCGAAGGAGGACTGAAAATGCGTATAGCTGTAGGTCAGGGCAGTTGCGGTATTGCCGCAGGTGCCGCTAAGGTTTATTCTGCAATTGAAGCTCAGGTCGGTTCTTCTGCCGAACTCACGATAACGGGATGTATCGGAATGTGTTTCCTTGAGCCGATTGTCGATATCTATGACGGCAACGTTCTTGTAAAACGTCTTGTCAAAGTTCAGCCGTCCGATGCAGAGAAGATTATAGGCTTCGTAAACGGCGATAAAAACGCAGTAAATGATATTGAAATAACCGAAGATGACAAGGAGTTTCTTTTAAAGCAGAAAAGGATTGCGCTTCGTCACTGCGGTGTTATCAATCCGGAAAAGATTGAAGAATACGTTGCCGATGACGGTTATAAGGCACTTGAAAAAGTCCTCAACACAATGACTCCCGAAGATGTTATTGAAGAAATCAAGGTATCGGGTCTTGCGGGCCGTGGCGGTGCAGGCTTCCCGACGTGGTTCAAGTGGAATGCCGCACGTCAGGCTCAGGGTGATTACAAATATCTTATCTGCAATGCCGATGAGGGTGACCCCGGTGCATTTATGGACAGAGCCGTTATCGAAAGTGATCCGCATAACCTCATTGAAGGTATGCTTATCGGTGCTTACGCTATCGGCGCAAAAGAAGCTGTTGTTTATGTAAGAGCCGAATATCCGCTTGCAATCGAGCGTCTTACAAATGCCATTAAGGAAGCCGAAGAAAAAGGCTATCTCGGCGAAAATATTCTCGGCTCAGGATTCTCCTGTAAAATGCGTATCAAGGCAGGTGCAGGTGCATTTGTCTGCGGTGAGGAAACGGCTCTTATCGAATCGCTTCAGGGCGAAAGAGGTATGCCTCGTCTTAAGCCGCCTTTCCCTGCACAGTCAGGCTATTGGTATAAGCCTTCAAATATCAACAATGTTGAAACATTTGCAAATGTTTCGTGGATTATCCTCAACGGTGGCGAAGCTTTTGCCGCTATGGGTACCGAGAATAGCAAGGGTACAAAGGTTTTCGCTCTTACGGGTAAAATCAGAAAGGGCGGACTTGTTGAAATCCCGATGGGTAAAACTCTTCGCGATGTCATTTTTGATATCGGCGGCGGAATCAAAAATGATGCTCAGTTTAAAGCAGTTCAGATGGGTGGTCCTTCAGGCGGATGTATTCCTGCAGAATTGCTTGACACAGTTATCGACTATAAAGCACTCGGTGCAACGGGAGCTATTATGGGCTCGGGCGGTATGGTTGTTATGGACGAGTCAACCTGTATGGTGGGTATGGCTCAGTTCTTCCTCGATTTCACAACTAAGGAATCCTGCGGTAAGTGTGTTCACTGCCGTATCGGCACAAAGAGAATGCTCGAAATCCTCAACCGTATTGTAAAGGGTGAGGGCAAAGAGGGAGATATTGAGCTTCTTGAAGAACTCTGTTACAGCATCAAGGACGGTGCTTTGTGCGGTCTCGGTCAGACTGCACCTAACCCCGTATTGACAACAATCAGATATTTCAGAAATGAATACGAAGCTCATATAAACGAGAAAAGATGTCCTGCAAAATCCTGTGCGGATCTTCTTTCTTATGCAGTAGTTGCGGATAAGTGCAGGGGATGCACGCTTTGTGCAAAGAAATGTCCCGTTGATGCAATCAGCGGTTCTCCGAAAAATCCGCATATCATTGCTAAAGAAAAATGCATCAGGTGCGGTGCTTGTTATAATACGTGTAAATTTGGCGCAATTGTTACGGAATGAGGTGATTTGATGGATATGATAAATGTTAAAATCAACGGCATTGAAATATCAGCCGAAAAAGGGCAGACTATCCTTCAGATTGCTGAAGCAAACGGTATTGAAATTCCGACTCTTTGCTATATTGAAGAAGTAAAAGCATACGGTGCTTGCGGTCTTTGTACTGTTGAAGTTGAAGGTGTTCCGAAGCTTTTGCGTGCCTGTTCGTCCGTTGCGAGCGACGGTATGGTAATCAGTACGGATACACCGAGAGTAAGACAGTCAAGGAAGATTGCACTTGAACTTCTTATGTCTGACCATACGGGCGATTGCAGAGGCCCTTGTTCGCTCAATTGTCCTGCAGGAACAGACTGTCAGGGATATGTTAAACTCATCGCTCAGGGTAAGTTCAAAGAAGCTGTCGAGCTTGTAAAAGATAAAGTTCCTCTTCCTGCTTCAATCGGCAGAGTGTGTCCACACCCGTGCGAAACAGCTTGCCGAAGAAAAATGGTTGAAGAGCCGATTTCGATCGCGTTCCTCAAAAGCTTTGCGGCGGATGAAGACCTTAAGTCGGGCGATAAATTTATGCCCGAAATCGCTGAAACCACAGGCAAATCCGTAGGTATTATCGGTGGCGGACCTGCAGGCCTTACGGCGGCATATTTCCTTGCCGTAAAAGGTCACAAGGTAACAGTTTATGATGCTATGCCGAAAATGGGCGGCATGCTTCGTTACGGTATCCCGCAGTACAGACTTCCCAAGGAAGTACTCGATATGGAAATTGCATCAATTGCCGAGCTTAGTGTCGAGATGAAAAACAACATCCGAATCGGTACAGATATAACTTTCGACGAAATTAAAAATGCACACGATGCAACACTCGTTGCAATCGGCGCGTGGAAAAGCAGTTCGATGAGAATCCCGGGAGAAAACCTTGACGGTGTTTACGGCGGTATAGATTTTCTTCGCAGTGTAGCTCTTAAAAATCCCGTTAAACTCGGCAAAAAGGTTGCTGTTATCGGCGGCGGCAATACGGCGATGGACGCCTGCCGTTCTGCAGTAAGACTCGGTGCTGAGGAAGTTTATGTTATTTACAGACGTACAAAAGCCGAAATGCCTGCCGAAAAGGTCGAAATCGACGAAGCTGAAGAAGAAGGGGTAATCTATAAATTCCTCAACAATCCCGTTGAAATCATCGGCGAAGACGGAAAGGTGAAATCGGTTAAGCTTCAGGTTATGGAGCTTGGTGAGCCTGATGCAGGCGGACGTCGCAGTCCCGTTGCAGTTGAAGGTAAGTTTGAAACAATCGAGCTTGATAACGTTATTATGGCTATCGGTCAGAAAATTAATATAAGCGGTTTTGAAGCCCTTGAACTCACAGATCGAGGAAATATTTCTGCTGATACAAAAACATTCAGAACATCTCTTGAAGGTGCGTTTGCCGTGGGTAATGCGCCAACCCGCGGAGCTTCAATCGCTATTGAAGCAATA
>JAZSID010000043.1:0-2079 GCA_045533625.1 Acutalibacteraceae bacterium
TGAAATTTTTGATTTCAGAACTAACTACTGCGGAAATTTCCTGAATTCAGTCTTTATAAGCGGTGTCTGCAGTCAGCCCGAGTGCAGAAGAATGGGTGGTGTTCGCGAGATTATGAAAAAAATCGGCGAAACTGCTATTGAAAATGACTGGACATTCGGGTTTCTTCAACCCTTTTCAATTGAATACTACGAAAAATTCGGATATGCAAATCTTAACCGTATGTTTGCAATAAAGGTTCCGTTTGAAAAGCTTAAACATATTCCGCGCAACACCGATGTTGTTCTTTATACAGGTGAACAGTTTGAAGAACTCCGTAAACTTCACGAAAAATGTGCCTTGAAAGAAAATCTGATGACTCTTCGTGAGGAGAAAAAGCATTTCTGCGATACACCTCTCGAAAGCACCGACTATACGTATATCAGATATGATTCAGACGGAGTTGCAGATGGTTATATGCGTTTTACCGTTAGCAGACCCAACGACCTTATCGTTGAAGAGCTGTTTGTTCTTTCGGTTGAAGCACTTTACGGCTTAATCGGATTTCTGCGGAATTACGACGGTATAGTTAAAAATCTGATTGTCAGAAAGCAGTATCAGGGCAGTGATTTTGCCTGTGTTGCAGACAGAATTGACGGTGTGACATATGAATACAACGGCGGAGCGGCAGGAAGAATCTATAACCTGCAAAAGCTTCTTGAAAACAATACCTATCCCCAAGAATACGGAAAATTCCGTTTGAGGTGTATTGACGAATTCGAGCAGAACAACGGGATTTTCGACGTTGAATATCAGAACGGGAAAGCAGTTGTCACGCGCAAGCCTCAGGTCGATTACGATATATCTCTCACGGCATCAGCCGCCGCAAGGCTTATGCTTGCGGGTGAAGGACATAATTCACAAACCGCCACATACATTGAAGGTGTCGAAATAAAAGGAAATGCAAATGATTTTTTTAGAGCGTTTCCTTACCGTCACACACGTTTTTCTGATAGCAGATGGTCAATTTAATTGCAACGTATAATTTAAGGAGATGCTGAAAATGACAAAAAAATTTGTTTGTGCAATTCTTGTCTGCGTTATAGTTTTATCATTATGCGCACTTCCCGTATCTGCCGCTGAAAAGGGATTCTCAGTTGCGGATACAGTTATAGTATTGTCCGAAAATGCAAGCATCACGGATAGCTATGCCGCAAGCCGCCTTAAATATTATCTTGACGAAATTACAGGCGACGATATTGAAATTGTAAGCGGTGAAACGCAAAAAGAATACAAAATCACATTGCAGGGAATAACGGATGATAACGACGGAAGTTATACCATAACTTCAACCGAAAACGAGCTTGTTATTAATGGCTCCGGCAACAAAGGAACGATAAACGGCGTTTACCGCTTTCTTGAAGAATTCTGCGGTTGTCATTGGTATGAATCCGAAGTTCTTGTAATTCCTAAAAATGAAAACCTCTCCGTACCGAACGGAATAAACATTGAATATACTCCATTTTTTGAGTACACTGAAACGGATACAAGAAGCTCTGCAGATGCAGAGTTTGCCATTGCAAACGGTCTTACCGGCGGAATTTATAAAGACCTTACAGCAGAACAAGGCGGTGCAGTTGAATACATAGGCGCCGGAAGCCATACTCTTGTCAATCAATTCTGCAAGCCCTCGGATTATTTTGAGGAGCATCCGGAATATTTTGCTCTTGTTGACGGTGTGCGAACGGGAACTCAGCTTTGCCTTACCAATGAGGACGTCAAGGATATCGTAACAGCGCAGGCTCTTGCTTTGCTTGAAGAAAAGCACAATCCGGACGCATCTTTGCAGATTTTGTCGGTCACTCAGGCAGATAACGGATATTACTGCCAATGTGAAAACTGTAAGGCTCTTGACGAAGCAAACGGCTCTCAGGCAGGCACGATGATAACCTTTGCAAACGAAATTGCAAAGCGTATTAAAGCCGACGGTAAATACGATAATATTGCAATTGACACTTTTGCTTATCAGTATACACGCAAGGCACCCACCGCGGTTGTCCGCCGTGAGGATGTTATTGTCCGTCTGTGTTCAATAGAATGCT
>JAZSID010000100.1:0-14649 GCA_045533625.1 Acutalibacteraceae bacterium
CACCTCAGGTTCTGTATCAAGAATTTCAAGCACCCTGAGCCCGCCGGCATAGGCATTCTGCGCATCCTCAACAATTCTTGCAAGAACGGCAAGCGGAGAATAGAAGAGAGAAAGATACATAAAGAAACCGACCACATCTGCAACATCAAGCTTGCCTTTAAGTGCAAGAGTACCGCCGATTCCCATAACAAGCACCGTACCGATTGATGTAAGGAACTCAATTGACGGGTGGAAAATTGCGGCTGAGAAGTTTGCGCTGATATTGACCTGACTGTAGTGACGGCAGAAATCTTTCATTCTGAGATATTCCGTCTTTTCCTTACCGAAAGCCTGAATTTCCTTTATGCCCGAAATATTATCCTGTACCACGCTGTTGAGCTCAGCGAGTACCTGCTGATTTATCTTGAATTTCGGGAGTACCTTTTTTGAAAACTTTGTGCTGACAAAAACAAGGAAAGGTACGGGAATGAGGGCAATTACCGCCAGAAGCGGATTGATATTAAAAATCATGACCGCAACGAGCATTACTATAAGCACATTCGACATCAAATCGGGCAATGAGTGTGCGATAAGATTTTCAAGATTTCTCGTATCGTTGATTATACGGCTCATCATCTCGCCTGTCTGCTTATCGGTAAAGTAGCCCATAGATAACGTCTGCAGCTTCGAGTACACCTTGAGAGTGAGGTCACCGACAAAGTTCCACGCAGCGATATGTGCCTGCCACTTTGCAAAGAACGAGAACACACCTTTGATTATGTAAGCAACAAGTAAAACCGCGGCATACATCGTCATCTTTTCAACCGTTGCACTGCCGTCGGTAAGTATACCTGTCATTTTTCGTACCATTTCAGGTGTGACGAGGCTGATTGCCGAAACACCTATAAGCATCAGCACGGTAATTATTATAGGTCCCCTGAAAGGCTTTGCCATTATTAAAAATCGTTTTAAATCTTTCAACCAACCACTTCCTTGATCACTTAAACCAATTAGAATTTTAACACAACATATTGTTTATTGCAAGAAAAAACACTCACGGTTTTTCCGTGAGTGTTCAATTTAATACATTTTTTCACGTTTCTTTTTACGTACGAATCGATAAACAGAATATACAACACATATTGTTGCAAACGAAATCAAGCCAACGTAAATTGAAACATCATCATTGCCTTCAATCTTGAGGTTATCCCAGAGCGAAGTCATAAGTGTAAGCAAGCCTTCGGGAAGGTTATGATAATACTGGGTTTTCGGCATATCCTCAGGCTCGGGATAAAGAATTTTTTCATCTTTAAGTGAATATTCCTGATTTTCAATAACAGCTCTGTTTGGTGACGCATAGCAGATATATTCCGCATTCGCAAGCGCAACTTCTCCGCTTAAAAGGAAGTTGATATAAAGCTCTGCGCCTTCTTTATTCTGACAACCCTTAGGAATACACAAGGAGTCAACGAAGATGTTTGTTCCCTCTTTCGGATAAACAAAAGCAAGATCGGGATTATTATCATACATACTGAGATAATCACCTGCATAGTAAGCGCACATGGCAGCTTCGCCGCTTTCCATCTTATTGTAAACGTCATCCATTACATAAGAGCTGACAAGAGGCTTCTGCTCCTTGAGCTTATCGTATGCTCTGTGCCAATCCTCAGAGCTTGTTGTGTTGAGGTCAATTCCGAGGTAGCACTGTGTGATACCGAAAGCATCGCGCGGATTGTTGAACATAAGAATCTGTCCTGCGTACTTTTCGTCCCACATAATACCCCAGCTGTCAGGAGTTTCGGTCACCATTTTCGTGTTATAAATAAGACCAACCATACCGACATTGTACGGAACGGAATATTCGTTGTCAGGATCAAAATAAAGATTTTTATATTCATCAAGAATGTTCGTATAATTCGGGATGTTGCTGAAGTCGATTTTTTCGAGCATTTCTTCATCAATCATTCGCTGAATCATATAGTCAGACGGAATGATGATATCGTAGTTTGCTCCGCCACCTTTGATTTTATTATACATATTCTCGTTCGAATCATAGGTGGTGTAGTTAACTTTGATACCTGTCTGCTTTTCAAACTCTTTGTTAACATCCATCGTGTCTTCCGCACCGTCGGAAATATATTCACCCCAGTTGTAAACATTGATTTCCGTACCGCTGAGGTGGCTGTAATCCTTTGCGGATGCTACCGGCATGACAGGCACTGCAACAAGAAAAACCATCATTAATGCGCAAAGGCAGGAGAAAACTTTTTTCATCGTTTTGCTGCCCCCTTTTTGTTTGCAATCTTTGGTTCGTCATTCTTTGACTGGAACACATTTACAAGAATGAGAAGAACGAGAATCACGAGGAATATGATAGTTGACAAAGCATACATATCGGGAGTAACTCTTTTCTTTGTCATTGAAAAAATTCTGATCGGCAAAGTCTGGAATTTCGGTCCGCTGACAAAATAACTGATAATAAAGTCGTCAAGCGAAAGAGTAAATGCCATTATGAAGCCTGCAACGATACCCGGACGGATTGACGGCAGAACAACCTTGAGAAAAGCCTGAAGCTTTGTACAGCCAAGGTCCTGCGCAGCTTCCGAAATATGGACATCCGTCTGCTTGAGTTTCGGCATAATGTTAAGAATAACATATGGAAGGCTGAACGTTACGTGTGCAATAAACAGCGTCCAGAATCCGAGTATACCGTTAATTTTAAGCGCTGTTCCGATGAAAACAAAAAGAAGCATCATCGAAACACCTGTTACGATTTCAGGGTTCATCATCGGGATGTTTGTTACTGAAAGGACACTTGTTTTTACAAATCCTTTCTTCATTTTATTGATTCCCACTGCCGCAAGTGTGCCGATGAAGGTTGACGCAACCGCAGTCATAACAGCAAGAATCAGCGTGTTGTAACAAGCCTTGATTGTTTCTTCATCCCTGAAAAGTTCAATGTACCATTTCGTTGAAAAACCACTCATAACACTTGTACTGTTTGACTCATTGAAAGAAAGAACAATGAGCATAATTATCGGCAGATACAAAAAGAGAAGTACAATGGCAAGGTAGATTTTTGAGGAAAGTGACATTTTTTTCATATCATCATACCTCCCGCTGCGCTTGCATCGTCATCGCTGAACTTATTCATAACAGCCATACAGATGAGAATGAGTACCATAAGAACAAGCGAAAGTGCAGCACCGAAATTGAAGTTATTTGAAACCTGGAACTGCATTTCAATAATATCGCCGATGAGGGCAAAGCTGCCGCCACCGAGTTTCTGAGAAATATAAAACGTGCTGACAGAAGGAACAAAAACCATCGTGATACCCGAAACAACGCCTGAAAGCGAAGACGGGAACACAACATCCCTGAACACTCTCACCTTATTTGCGCCAAGGTCCTGCGCAGCTTCAATAAGGCTTCTGTCAAGCTTTGTCATAACTGTGTAAATCGGGAGAATCATATACGGCAGGAAGTTATAAACCATACCGAGGATTACCGCTGACGAAGTGTTGATCATATGTAACGGTCCCAAACCGACTTTTTCAAGAATACCGTTGATTACACCGTTATCCTGAAGAAGCGTCATCCACGCATATGTTCTGAGAAGGAAGTTCATCCACATCGGAAGCATAACAAGCATAACCATTGTACTCTGTACCTTAGCCTTTGACTGCGCAATAATATAGGCTAAAGGATACGCAATTATAAGGCAGATGATTGTTGCCACGATACCGTACCAGATCGAACGAAGGAAGGTTGTTGTATAGTCACCGAGTCTTGCGATGTTTTCAAAGGTGAATGCACCGTCAGAATTCGTGAAAGCATAGTAAACAACCATAATGAGAGGAACAACAATAAAGATTGCTGACCATAAAATATGCGGTGACGTGCAGAGTTTCTGAGCAAGAGAAGACTTTTTATTCATCGTTTACTCCTCCTCAACAATATCTGAAAGATGCTCCAATTCGTCGCTGAATGAACTGTAATCGCCGTACATACCTGAATACTTTGATTTCTTCATAATATGAATTGCGTCAGGCTCAATATCAAGACCGATTTTTTTGCCGACGGGTTCATAATCCGTCGTCTGGATCATCCACTTGAAACCGCCGATATCGACAATAATTTCAAAATGAACACCCTTGAAGGTTACGGAAGTTACTTCACCCGTAAGAATACCCTTTTCAACAGGAACAATGTCAACGTCTTCGGGACGTACAACAACGTCAACGGATTCGCCTGAACCAAATCCCTTATCAAGGCACTGGAACTGTGCGCCTGAGAAAGAACACTTGAAGTCTTCAAGCATCTTACCGACAAGGATATTACTTTCGCCGATAAAGTCCGCAACAAACGCATTCTTCGCCTCGTTGTAAACATCCTGCGGAGTGCCGATCTGCTGAATCACACCGCCGTCCATAACAACAACGGTATCAGACATTGAAAGAGCTTCTTCCTGGTCATGAGTAACATATATGAAAGTGATACCAAGGCGCTGCTGGATATTCTTGAGCTCAACCTGCATATCCTTACGGAGTTTGAGGTCAAGCGCACCCAAAGGCTCGTCAAGCAAAAGAACTCTCGGTTTAACTGCAAGAGCACGTGCAATTGCAACACGCTGCTGCTGACCGCCTGAAAGAGAATTGATATTTCTTCTTTCAAAACCGCTGAGGTTTACGAGCTTGAGCATCTCGGTTACTGTTTCTTTTATTTCCTGTTCCTTCATCTTTTTGATTCTTAAGCCGAATGCAATGTTTTCATAAACATTAAGATGAGGAAAAAGAGCATAACGCTGAAAAATGGTGTTCACCTGTCTTTTGTTAGGCGGAACATCATTTATTACCTTATCTTCGAATATAACTTCTCCGCTGTCGGGTTCAAGGAAACCGGCAATTATACGAAGTGTTGTGGTTTTACCGCAACCTGAAGGACCAAGAAGTGTAATAAACTCCTTGTCACGGATGTACATATTGAGGTTTTCGAGGATCTGTGCATCACCGAGCTTGACGGAGATATTTTTGAGATCAATAATAACGTTCTTTTTCAATTATGCAGCCCCTCTCTCACGAAAAGATTACTTATTTTTGTCTGAATAACTGCTTTCGCTTTAACGCAATAAAACAGCTATTATATTACTCTATAATATAGTGCAATAATCTGCAAATGTCAACATTTTTTTGCAAAAAATCGCTGCAAATCCGTGACCAATCAAGAGCTTTTTATGGTATACTCTTCATTACTCTGTTTTACTCATTTTTTCTCAGTTTTTCTCGTTTTTCATTGTGGAGTAAATTTTTAAAGTGCCGTTATCAAAAGACAACAGCACTTTGTAAAACACATATTAAATTATTCTTTCCAGCCTTCGATAATTTCGTTGAGGCATTCGTCATAGATTGAATAAAATTTATTTACGATTTCCTTATCCTTCTCGTTACCTCTTACACCCATAGCAAGAATACAATCTTCCTTGTATGTTATAGCCGAAAGAAGAACGAACGGCTTGTATTTAACAGCACCACTCATAAAACCGTAGATCGGCTCGTGACCGCAGAGTGATGTTGCAACAGGGTCAATAAGACCGATATTACTCATTGCAAGATGGGGGTTTGCATAGCCGATTTTAACGGCAATCTCGCCGATGAAATGCGGTAATATATAGCCGAAATTGAGAAGAGGAAGACCGTACATACCCATAAACTTGTCCTTTTTGAACTCGTTTGTACTTTCAGCTACAAGCTTGAGGGTTTCAAATATATCCTTACCAAGGTGAGGAATACGGCACTGCATCCATGCGGTATGGTTTGTAAGACCTACCCCTTCCATACTCTTGATATATCTTCTGAGGTCTATAGCACCTGCGATTACAAGACTGTCCGATTTATCAAAATTTGCAAGTCTGTATACACTCTCAAAATATGCCGCCATAAGTATATCATTAAGTGTAAAACCGTTTTTCTTGCCAAGAATTTTAATATTTTTAAAAACATCCCTGTCAAGCGTATGCTTTGCCATAAAGGATTTATCCGTAGGCTCACTTTTTGATAACGGGAATTTATGTGGATCCTTTACAGACGGGTTACGGATAAGCTTACCTGCCGCCTTCCTGTCCTCTTCGGTAAGATCACGGTAGATCATCTTATAAGATCTTGAACCGACTCTGATGTCATCGGTGATTTTTCCTGTTTCAACAAACTCATTATATGCCTGACAAAGCTTTGCGACAATATACTTTGTATCGCCGCCGTCAAAACACATATGGTTTGAAACGAAGCAGAACGCCGTTTTGCCCTCATAATAGAACAAACCTACACGGAACTGTATCTTATCCCCGGGATTGACTTCCTGCATTAGGAAAGCTTCGATTTCCGCATCCTTTTCAGCTTCTGTGATGTGTTTGATAGTGAAAACATCATCAATATTATACGGATTTACCCTCCAATAAGGTCTGATATAGTTATTTACAAATGATGAGTGAAGAACGGGAGCTTTTTCAAAAAGATTTGTAACAAACTTCTTGAGGATCTCAACATCAAGCTCGAAATCATAATGCAACTCTACGTGGATAACTCTGTCATTATAAGTTCTGAAAAGATAATGAAGCTTATCCCACATTTCTGCTTTAACTCTCTGTGCCATGGGGGGCAACCACCTCCTGTATTTTCTTGCGCATATTGATGTAATTATAGCACACTTTCCGCTTTTAAACAATACGTTTTCAAGCAAATATCAAAGTTCCTCACAAATTTCCGTTCTGTTGCTTAACCGACAATTTTATAACCCTGTGCTTCAATAACTGACTTTATTTTTTCATCTGAAAGCTCCGCATTCAGCGTAAGTACTGCCGTTCCGCTTTCATGGCTGACGAGTGCAGTATCAACCTCGTCCATCGCCTCAAAGCAATTCTTTACCCTTGCCTCGCAATGAGGACACATCATACCTTCAATTCTTACTGTCTTTTCCATAATTCTGCTCTCCTTTGTTTGTTTTTGTTTTATTTCCCTGTCCCTCTTGGGGTTATGGATTTTTATTAAATTCAGTCTGAGTGCGTTCATTACGACACAGAAGCTTGAAATACTCATAGCTGCCGCGCCGAACATAGGATTGAGCTTCAGCCCGAATAACGGAATCCACACACCTGCTGCAAGAGGTATTCCGATTATATTATAAATAAATGCCCAGAAAAGATTTTCCTTGATGTTTCTGTATGCCACCCTGCTGAGTCTTATTGCCGCAGGAACATCCGTCAGTCTGCTTTTCATAAGCACAACATCCGCCGCATCGATTGCTACATCCGTACCTGCGCCGATTGCGATGCCGACATCTGCACGGGTGAGCGCAGGAGAATCATTGATTCCGTCGCCGACCATTGCAACCTTGCCGTCTTTCTGCAGGTCGCTTATCACCTTTTCTTTTCCGTCGGGCATCACGCCTGCTATAACTTCGTCAACACCAATCTGAGTACCGATTGATTTTGCTGTGTTTTCGTTATCACCCGTAAGCATAACAACACGAATACCCATACCCTGTAATTCGCTGACAGCCTTAGGACTTTCAGGTTTTATGACGTCTGCAACAGCAATTATTCCTGCAACTTCACCATTCTTAACGAACCATAACGGTGTTTTACCCTGCTTTGAAAGCTCATCCGCTTTATTCTTCATTTCTGCTGAAACAGCGGAGGCTTTCTCTATAAATCTGAGATTTCCCGCAATAACCTTTTCGCCGTTTATTATTCCTTCAATTCCGCTTCCTGCGCTTGCATTAAACGAACTGACCTCATAATAACCGAGATTTTCTTTCTCGCCTTTTTTTACAATCGCCTGAGCCAACGGATGCTCGCTCTTTTTTTCAAGAGAATATGCAATTTTAACAAGCTCGTTTTCGCTTAAATCAGCCAAAGGAACAATATCCGTCACTTCAGGATTTCCGAGAGTTACCGTGCCTGTTTTATCAAGCACAACCGTATTCACCTTTCCTGCTTCTTCGAGTGAAACTGCCGTTTTGAAAAGTATTCCGTTTTTAGCTCCCACACCGTTTGCAACCATTATTGCAACGGGTGTTGCAAGACCGAGGGCGCAAGGACAGCTTATTACAAGAACAGATATTGCACGGGCAAGCGAGAATCCGACCGTCTGCCCTGCGAGCAACCATACCGCAAAAGTAACAAGTGCAATTGCAATAACTACGGGAACAAAAATGCCCGAAACCTTATCTGCGATTTTTGCAACGGGTGCTTTTGTTGCGGACGCGTCACTGACCATTTTAATTATTTTCGACAGAGCCGTATCTTCGTCGATCTTCGTCGCCTCACAAAGAAGATAGCCCGAACGGTTCAGTGTACCTGCAGAGACGGTATCGCCAACATCTTTGTCAACGGGAATGCTTTCACCCGTCAACGCAGATTCATCAACTGCACCCGAGCCTTCAATTATATTTCCGTCAACAGGTATTGCGCTACCCGGCTTCAGGACGAAGATATCGCCCTTTTTCACCTGCGATACTTCAACCTGTATTTCAACGCCGTCCTTCAGGACAGTTGCAGTTTCGGGAGTAAGACTCATCAATGCTCTAAGTGCATCTGTCGTCCTGCCTTTCGAACGTGATTCAAGCATTTTTCCGACAGTTATAAGCACCAATATCATCGCCGCAGATTCAAAATAGAACTCGTGCATATATCCTGAAACGGCTTGTACATTTCCGTCAAGCTGAGCCTGTGTCATCGCAAAAAGTGCATATATGCTGTATATAAACGATGCCGCCGAGCCGAGCGAAACGAGCGTATCCATATTCGGCGATTTTTTAATTACGCCCTTTACACCCGAAATAAAAAACTGTTGGTTGATAACCATTACCGCAATTGAAAGAAGCAACTGAATTATTCCTAAAGCGATATGGTTATTTTCAAGAGCTGACGGCAACGGCAAGCCGAGCATCGTATGACCCATTGAAACATACATAAGAGCAAGAAGGAAACCGAGAGAAGCCGTAAACCTTTTTAAAAGCTTTGGTGTTTCGGTATCTTCAAGCGTTTTCTCTTTATTCTGTTCTGTATTTTTGCCTTCTTCAAAAGCTTTGTAACCTGCATTTTCAACAGCTGTGATAATTTCGTCAGCCGATGCCGTACCCTCAACACCCATTGAATTTGTAAGAAGATTGACCGTGCAGGAAACAACACCGTCAACGGAGCTGACCGCTTTTTCAACTCTCGCACTGCAAGCGGCACAGGTCATACCCGTTACTCTGAATTTCTGCATAGACTCACCTCTATTTCATAAGCTTCTGCAAAGTTGCAACAAGCTCGTCAACAGTTTCATCCTTGCCGTTTCTTATATCCTCGGCAACGCAGGATTTGATGTGTTCAGAAAGAAGTTCTTTATTGAATGCATTGAGAGCAGCATTGACGGCTGAAACCTGAACAAGGATATCCGTACAATATGCGCTGTTTTCAACCATTCCCTTTATGCCTCTGATCTGTCCTTCTATCCTATTAAGCCTGTTTATGAGCTTTTTGTGTTCTTCTGCTGTACGTTCTTTTATTTTACCCGAACAACAAATTTTATCCATATACTCACATCCTTTACATCACCATTATATACCCCTATAGGGTATATGTCAAGATGTAAAAAAGACTGCCCATTAAAAGGACAGTCTTGTAATTCAAGCAAGTTTTGTGAACATTGTAAGGATTCTCTTGACACAGAGTTCAAGGTCGGCTCTTGTTATTCTGCCGTCTTCAATACCCTTCTTAAGGTCTTCGGGATAGCCGCAGTGCATCTTCATATCGTGGCCTGCCTTGACTTCCTTGACAGGGTCATTCTTTACACCCCAGTCGGTTGTAACCATACCCTTGAAGCCCCACTCGTTGCGGAGAATTTCCGTAAGAAGCTCATAGCTTTCGGATGTATGCTGACCGTTGATGAGGTTGTATGAAGACATAATCGTATACGGATCAGCTTCTTTAACGCAGATTTCAAAGCCTTTGAGATAGATTTCACGCAGAGCTCTTTCAGAAACACGTGAATCACAACCAAAACGGTTAGCTTCCTTGTTGTTACAAGCGAAGTGCTTGACGGAAACAGCAACCTTCTGCGACTGAATACCTCTTGTAGCCGCTGCGGCACATTTACCTGCCAGCAACGGATCTTCGGAATAATACTCAAAGTTTCTGCCGCAAAGCGGATCACGGTGGATATTCATTGCAGGTGTAAGCCAGATACCAAGGTTGTTTTCTCTTACCTCAGCACCGCCAGCGGCACCAACATCGTAAATAAGCTCAGGATTCCATGAGCAAGCAAGCAATGTTGCACAGGGCCATGCGGTTGTCGGTATACCTGTTTCTGTATCAAGACGAAGGCCTGCAGGTCCGTCTGCCGTTGCAACAGCAGGAACAGAAAGTCGCTTAAGTCCGCCGAAACAGCCTGTGTTCGCAACACCTGTCGGAGCCTGACCGCCGACAAAATCCATAAGCTCGTCAAGAGTGAACTGAGCTACGAATTCATCCATAGATATTTCTTCGCCGACGAGGTCGAATTTAACCTCTTTTTCGGGAGCAACGGCACCTGTCGGCTTGTTCTCACCGTAGTAATATTCTTCATCGCCTGTGGATAATTCTTCAAATGTACCGTCAGCAAGCATTCTCTTCTTGAGTCTGAAAGGCTTGCACCAGCTGTCGAGCTGATCGGTTATATATGAATCTTCAACCGTATAGACAAAATCAGCCTTGTTTGCATCTCTGACGGATGTACCTATATAGAATTCATATTCGCCCTCTTCAAGAACATATGCCGAAACACCTACCTTGCCGAGGTCATCAAAGCTTGCCATATCCTCAACGTCAAAGCTGAGCATAATCATTTCTTTTTCGCCCGGCTGAAGAAGCTTTGTTTTCTTAAATGCGGCAAGTTCCTTTGCAGGTTTGCCGAGAAGGCCCTGAGGTGCGCTGTAATAAAGCTGGATAACCTCTTTACCTGCAACCTTACCCTCGTTCTTTACTTCAACAGCAGCGATAATCTTGTCGTCATTCTCGCATACAACGGGATTTCCTATAACAAATTCCGTATACGAAAGACCGAAGCCGAAAGGATATCTTACACATTCGGGAGATATTGTTTCGAAGTAACGGTAGCCGACGTAGATATCGTCCGTATAATCGAGGTGATCAAAGCACTCCCAGAAATCATCCTTGCAAGGATAGCAGTCGTATGACTTTGCGATAGTATCTGCAAGCTTACCTGAGGGGTTAACATCACCGCAGATGATGTCCGCAACAGCCATACCGCCTTCCATACCGCCCTGCCATCCGAAAAGAACAGCCTGAACGTCGTCATTTTCTGCGAAATATTCGCAATCGATAACCGCACCTGAGTTGATAACGATTACAACCTTACTGAAAAGTTCACCTGCTTTGTCGATGAGATCTTTTTCAATATCTGAAAGATAGTAGTCGCCCGGAATCGGTCTGCGGTCAACACCCTCTGCAGAAAAACGGCTGAGGGTAATGATTGCTGTGTCTGCAAACTTTGCCGCGGACTCTATAAGCTCATCGGGCACAGCAGGCTCTTTAACGTGCATGCTTGCAAAAGTATCGTAAGTCATATCGTCACGCTTTGTGCAGAATTCCATTGCATTAACGATATCCCACGTTGCATTAATCTGCTCCTGAGTCGGAATATTAACGCTTTCTCTTTCAACATAATCTCTGTAAAAATCAACGAGAGGCATATAGATGCCAACGTCTTTTGAAGCGAAGCCATCATAGATGTTATGAATATACGGGCAGTTTACGTCGCCGCTTCCGCCACCGCCTTTTATGTATTCGATTGTAGCCTTGCCGAAAAGAGCAACCTTCTCGCCCTTTGCAAGAGGCAAAGCGTTATCTTCATTTTTAAGAAGCACCATACCCTCTGTTGCGGCACGTCTTGAAAGCTCTGTGTGCTTCTTTGAAGCTGTAACACATCTTCCGTCCTCACCGAGGGGTTTACAGGGCTGATACCTGAATCTTGCATATTTTTCCATAACTGATCCGTCCTTAACTGAGATTTTGGATAACATTATGATTATATACTGTAAACAAATACTCCGTCAAGCAATTGACAGATTATTTAAGTTAAAATTTGTATTTATTTTTTTGTAAACTAATGCTATAATCAAAAAGAAAAGAGGGTGATAATTATGTTTACCAAAATCGTAGCAATACTTCTTGCAATTATCCAGTTCTGTACACTACCTGTTACAGGACTTTTCGGGAGGCATCAGATTGTGATTGATAAAACAAAGAAATATCAGACCTTTGAAGAATTCGGCACAAGCTCGTGTTGGTGGGCACAGACCATTGACGATGACGCTATGGCGCGTGAAATTGCAAAAAAGCTTTACAGCGAAGAAGAAGGTCTCGGACTGAAAATCTTCCGTTATAACGTCGGCGGTGGCGAAGCCGACAACCCCGATTGCAGAATTTGGGACACGGCAAGACGAACCGAAAGCTTTTATGTTCTTGACGAAGAAACAGGTGAATATGTTTACGACTTCACAAGGGACGCAAACGCACGACGTATTATGGACTATGCGGTTGAGTACGGTGCTGAGAAAATTATTCTTTTCTGCAACAGCCCTCATTTCTCAATGACAAAAAGCGGACACGCTTCGGGCGGTCTTGAAGAGTATTCATCAAATCTTCCTGAGGAAAATTATCAGGCATTTGTCGATTATCTGCTGACAATCGCTGATTGGTTTGTCGCTCAAGGTTATCCTATCTACGCAATCTCCCCCATCAACGAGCCTCAGTGGTCCTGGGGAAGTCCTGATTGGGTCGGTCAGGAAGGTTGCCATTACGAGCCTGACGAGGCAATCAAGCTCCTTGAAATGTTTGCAACAGAAATGCAGAAGCGCAACTCCCCTTATAAGCTCAGCGGTCCCGAAAACGGACAGATGAACTGGGGTTATTACGCTTACGTTGAAAAGTTCTTTGAAAGTGAAATTCTCAATGAATTCTGCGATACATACAGCGGACATTCATACTGGATGGACGGCGTACGTGAAGAAAAGGAAGAAGTCGGCAAGAAGTTCAGGGAAGAATATCCCGACAAAAAATATGAAATGAGTGAGTGGTGCGAGCTTCCGCTTACAATCGACAGCACAACAATCGACAGCGGTCTTTATATGGCGCAGGTTATAGCTGACGACCTTAACCTTATGAATGCTGTTTCGTGGCAGAGCTGGACTGCTGTCAACGGTGACGGTCTTCTTGACAGAAATGCTGACGGCAAGCTTATCGAATACAACAGATATTACGCTTTCAAGCAGTTTACGTCTTTCATTAAACCCGGTATGACAAGAGTGCGTATATTCGATATTCTTAAGAATAAAACAAATATGCGAACGGTTGCTTTCATCGGTGAAGAAAATGAAACGGTTATTGTAATTGTGAATCCTGACGGTGAAGAAAAGCTTAAAATCGGAGGAATACTCGGCGAGGCTGAAATTTACCTTACCGATTCAACTCACAACTGTGAAAAGATTTATGAAGGTAAGTTTGAAAAGAACATTGTTGTTCCCGAAAAGAGTATTATGACAATCTGTGTAAAGTAAATATCGAAAAAGGGGCTGTAAAAAAACAGCTCCTTTAATATTACATAATAAAGGAAATATCACGACAAATTCGGGTTTGTCGGGCAAAGGCGATGCCTTTGCAATGATATATCCGCGATGCGGATATGATGAATGATGTCGCTTCGCTAATGATGTGTTTGCATCGCAAACATTAAGGGTCTGCGACGCTGATTTTTAATGCCTGTCTCCAATCGTTCTCGTAGGGCGTGACGCTCGTCGACACGCCGTTAAATACAGCAGAATATCGGCACGTCGTAAACGTCGTGCCCTACTGACCCTATACAAGACGGGTCCGTAGGGGAGCCGTTTCGGCTCCCGCGAATCCCGTCACAATTGCGTGTGTTTCAACGGGACGTCGAGGACGTCGTCCCCTACGCAGATATCTGAATCTTGTCCGTAGGGGCGCGCATTGCGCGTCCGTTGAATTACGCAGAATTTTCGCGGACGACCAATGGTCGCCCCTACGAGGTAGATTGAATATTCACCCCGACAAACCCGAATTTACCAGTATGATTGGATGTCAATAAATATTCGCAACAATACAAGTTTCTTCGTCAGAGGGAGACAATTCAGAAAAATTGCTTTATAGTAAAACAAAATCATAAAAAAGAAGGGGCTGTTTTTTTACAGCCCCTTCTTTTTTATATTGTGAAGTCGGCGATAACCGGAAGGTGGTCTGCAATAACATCGTGAAGTGTTTCTGCGCTGTTACACTTAAGTCCGCGGTAGAAGATGTAGTCAATCTTCTTTTTCGGATTAATTGACGGGTAGGTGAGTTCCTTTGCACTGTCTGAAATATCTGCGGTGTCAAGAAGTCTGTCACGGATCGGTACAAGCACCTCACCGTCAGGCTCAACATTGAAATCGCCCATAAGGATGACAGGCATATCAGTTTCGTCAATCAGTCGGCAGATAACCTCGACCGCATTCGCTCTTTCAAGCTTCGCAAGACCCATATGGCAGACAAGCCAGCAAACGTCAAAGCCTTCAACATCGACAATCGCTTTGATAACACAGCGGGATTCGTAATAAGTAGGTTCGCTTTTATCC
>JAZSID010000059.1:0-8527 GCA_045533625.1 Acutalibacteraceae bacterium
AGTAAGACCTTATTCAGATATTCCTTATTCTAAGCTTGATTGTAAAGAACACAGAGAACTTAACTTAAGAGCTGCTGAAAATTGTGTAACACTTCTTAAAAATGATAATTATTTACCGCTTGATAAAAATACAAATAAGAAAATTGCAGTTATCGGTCCTAATGCTCTTTCCGTTACTGCTCTCGAAGGTAACTACAATGCCTATGCTTCCGAATACATCACAGTTGCAGACGGTATACGCCGTGTGTTCAAGGATTCACACATCACAGTTGAAAAAGGTACAAATTACTGCCTTGAAAAGCAGAACGACTGGGGTGGCTTCGGCAACCTCATCAGCGACGGTGTTGCAGCAGCTGCACAGGCTGACATCACTGTTCTTGCGCTCGGTCTTGACTGTTCAATCGAAGGTGAAGACACAGGCTACGACAACGATTACACAGCTTGCGGTGACAAGAAATACGTCACACTTCCCGCAACACAGCAGAAGCTCGCAGAAGCTGTTTGTGACGAATGTGAGAACGTTATCGTTGTTCTTATGTGCGGCAGCTCAATCGATGTTGGTGAAAAGGTAAGAAGCAAGGCAAAGGCAATCATTCACGCTTGGTACCCCGGTTCAACAGGCGGACTTGCAATCGCAAATCTCCTTGCAGGTAAATTTTCACCCTGCGGTAAGTTGCCTGTTACAATCTATAACGAGAAACACGACCTCCCGAGCTTCCTTGATTATAGTATGCAGGGCAAGACATACCGTTACATTGACGGTGATGCTCTTTATCCGTTCGGTTACGGTCTTTCATATACAAGCTTCGCTTACAGCAACGCAAAACTTCTTGAAAACAGCGAGGACTGCGTAAAGGTAAGCGTAGACATCACAAACACAGGCGATTTCAAAGGCATTGAAAAAGCTCAGGTTTATGCAAAGTTTACTGACAGCAGAACATACACTCCGCACTTCCAGCTTTGCGGTGTTGCAAAGGCTGAACTTGACAAGGGCGAAACGACAACCGTAACATTTGACATTGACACTTACTGGCTCAAGGCTGTTGATGAAAACGGCGAAAGAATCACTCCTGACGGAGAATTGAAGCTCTATGTCGGCGGACATCAGCCCGACGCAGTCAGCAACAAGCTTCTCGGCTATGAGTGTATTGAAATCAATCTTAAATAAGTTACCAAACCATAAAAAAGAGAGTTGCCGAAACAACTCTCTTTTTCTTATTTATAATATTATAATTATTCTCTGTGCCACTTAACACCCTGGGCTGTGTCTTCAAGAACGATACCCATTGCCTTAAGTTCATCACGGATTCTGTCTGCCTCTGCCCAGTTTTTGCTCTTTCTTGCTTCTGTACGCTGTGCGATAAGAGCCTCAACCTCACTGTCAAGGTCTTCTTTCTTTCTGTCGTAAACAAGACCGAGAACATCGCAAAGCTCATCAAAGAGTTTTGCAGCAGCTTCGCAGTTACCCTTGACGGGAGCATCCGTAATAACGTTTGAGTTAATATCACGAACAAGCTCAAACACAGCCGAAATAGCATCTGCTGTATTAAGGTCATCGTTGAGAGCTGCGATAAACTGCTCACGACGCTTGTCGAGCATTGCTGCGATTTCTTCGCTTACGTCACCGTCAGCCGCATTTGAAAGTGCAAAATCAAGGTTGTCACGGCAAGTGTAAAGTCTTGTAAGCGAAGCCTTGCACTGTTCGATAACGTCTGTGCTGTAGTTAATGGGGCTTCTGTAATGAGAAGAAATCATAAGATATCGGATAGGCTCGTAACCGTATTTTTCTGCAACGTCACGTACTGTGAAGAAGTTGCCGAGTGATTTGGACATCTTCACGTTATCAACGTTGATGTAGCCGTTATGCATCCAAAAGTTCGCAAATGGTGCACCGTTACAGCATTCACTCTGCGCAATTTCGTTTTCATGGTGAGGGAAGATAAGGTCCTGACCGCCGCAGTGGATATCGATTGTATTGCCGAGGTAACGTCTTACCATAGCCGAACATTCAATATGCCAGCCCGGTCTGCCGTGACCCCACGGTGACTCCCAGTAAGGCTCGCCCGGTTTTGCACTCTTCCAAAGAGCGAAATCCATCGGCTCTTTCTTCACTTCACCGACCATAATTCTTGCGCCTGCTTCGAGGTCTTCAAGAGGCTGATGCGAAAGCTTGCCGTATTCGTCAAACTTCTTGGGGCTGAAGTATACGTCTCCGTCAACAGCATAAGCGTAACCCTTTTCAATAAGGTCAGACACGATGTGAATAATCTCGTCAATATTTTCAGTTGCCTTCGGATGAACGGTTGCCTCGCGGATATTCATTCCCTTAACATCTTTCCAGAATTCTTCGATGTACTTTTCGCTTACTTCTTTGTAAGTAAGGTTTTCTTCGTTTGCGCGCTTGATAATTTTATCGTCGATGTCCGTGAAATTCTGAACGAAGCGAACATCGTAACCCGTGTATTCAAGGAAACGGCGAAGCACATCAAAAACGCAGAGCGGTCTTGCGTTACCGATATGAATAAAGTTATAAACGGTAGGACCGCAGGCGTAAATTTTCACTTTACCTTCTTCGATTGTTTTAAGTTCTTCTTTCTGTCTTGTGAGTGTATTAAATACTTTCATTGGTACTCTCCTCCATTTTCTTTTTTAGTTTGTCTATTTCAGCACGTAATTTGCAAAGCTCCTGTGAAATCGGGTCGGGAATATGCACCTGATCAAGATCCTGAATGCGTTTTCCGTTACGGCGGACAACTCTTGCAGGCACACCGACGGCTGTTGAATTTTCGGGGATTTTATCAAGCACAACGGCACCCGCGGCGATGTTTGTATTGTCGCCTACGGTTATGGGACCGAGCACCTTTGAACCTGCACCGATGAGAACGTTATTGCCGATTGTCGGGTGACGTTTACCCGTGTCCTTACCTGTACCGCCGAGGGTTACTCCCTGATAGATTGTGACATCGTCACCGATGACAGTCGTTTCGCCGATGACGATTCCCGTTCCGTGGTCGATGAAAAATCGTCTTCCGATCTCAGCACCCGGATGAATTTCGATACCCGTTCTTTTTACGTTGCGTTGAGAAATCATTCTTGCGATGAAGAACATCTTTTTCTTGTAAAACCAATGTGCTTTTCTGTGACTTCTGACGGCTTTGAATCCGGGATAAAGAAGCATAACTTCAATTGCCGAGTGTGCCGCAGGGTCACGGTCGAGAACGCAACGGATGTCTTCCCTCATTCTTTCAAACATAAAATCAACTCTCTTTCAAAAGCGGTCGAAGACAACGGAAAATAAAAAAGCCCCATCGCCCAAAGGCGACGGAGGCGGTATTCCGCGGTTCCACTCCGACTTATTACTTTTTAGCCCTTTAACGGTGGCTTCCGCACAAGGATACTCGAAAAACTTTCCCCTTGCGTGCTGGCGGGTGCATTTCACAAATCGTGTCATAAGAGGCTTTCACCAAAACGCCTCATTCTCTGCTATGACAAAGAAGAGTTACTTCTCCCGATAATCGCATTTAGTTGCTACATTATACTACTATTCCAAGTAAAAATCAAGTGTTACAGGCTGAATTTGTAGCACAAAAGCCAACTTATCATAAACTGTATTAGGCGTATGCCGAGTAAATACAAAGGAGCTAATCAAGTTGAATAATTCACAGTATACTCATCATCACGTCAAGCCAACGGGTTACCATAGACCGCGTTTCACTGATGATTGCGACTGCAGAATGACGGCTTTGCCCGAAAACCCGCAAGTCGCGATGATGTACGTTCCTTTCCAGACAGACTTTACCACCTTTGACGAAATGACGGCTCTTCGTTGCGGAACACTTTTTCCCGTACTGAGCAAGCCTTTCCTCGGAAGTGGTAACAGATGACAAGAGGAATGATTCTTCAGAGGCTTGATGCCGTGCAGTTTGCGATGTGGGAGCTGCATCTTTATATGGATACACATCCCGACGACCTCGCAGCACTTTCACTTTATAAAAAATACGAAGAAATGAACGAAAAACTCGTTTGCGAATACGAGGAACAGTTCGGTCCGCTTTACGGAAACACCGACCCGGGAGCATCGTGGCTGAAAAATCCGTGGCCGTGGGACATAGGAGGTAGTTGCTGATGTTTGTCTACGAGAAAAAACTGCAATATCCCGTAAAAATCACAAACCCGAATCCGAAATATGCACAGATTATCATTTCACAATACGGTGGCCCTGACGGAGAGCTTGGCGCATCACTCCGTTATCTCAGTCAGCGTTATGCAATGCCTTTCCCTGAATTAAAGGGTCTTCTTACGGACATAGGCGTGGAAGAATTGGGTCACCTTGAAATGATCGGTGCAATCGTTTATCAGTTGACACGCAACCTTTCACCCGACGAAATAAAACGAAATGGTTTTGACACCTATTTCGTTGACCACACAACGGGTGTTTATCCGACGGCAGCAAGCGGTTTCCCGTGGACAGCAGCAAGCATGCAGTCAAAGGGCGATCTTATTACAGACCTCGCCGAGGATATGGCGGCAGAACAGAAAGCACGTACAACTTACGATAATATTCTGCGTCTTGTTGATGATCCTGACGTTCGTGAACCGATTAAATTCCTTCGCGCGCGCGAAATTGTCCACTTCCAGCGCTTCGGCGAAGGCTTGCGTCTTGCAACAGACAAAATGGATTGCAAAAATTTCTATGCATTCAATCCGAGCTTTGATAAATAAAACTAAAAGACCTTCCACAGCGGAAGGTCTTGAGTTTTTATAAAGCGTATCCAACTGCAATGCCAAGAACTGCGGCAAGGACGATTATAATAATCGGGTGAACTTTCTTGAAAGCGAGGACGGTGCAAAGTACAAAAATTGCAAGATAGCAATAGAATGCGATGTCCTTGATTGAAGCCATAAGTCCTGCTATCGAAACACCTGCAGGTAAAAATACCGTGAGCGCAACTGAAACGATTGCTGAGCCGATAAGTCCGACTACCGCAGGTTTAAGGCCTGTCATACAACCTTTGACAACGAAACTGTTTTTGAATTTCTCAAAGCATTTTGCAACGATGAGAATAACAACAAAAGACGGAACGACAACGCCGAGTGTTGCACAGAATGAGCCAAAAATTGAACCTGCAACTCCGTATGCGCCGCCGACCTCCGAGCCGACGTAGGTTGCCATATTGATTGCAAACGGACCCGGTGTACTTTCACTGACGGCGATGAAATTAACAACGTCGGAAAGTTCCATCCACTTGTGGTTGAGAACTTCTTCCTGCATAAGAGGAAGCATTGCATAGCCGCCACCGAAGGTGAATGCACCTATTTTGAAAAAGGTGAGAAAAAGATCAAGAAAAATATTCATTTCTCATCCCTCCTTTTCACGATAAGTGAGGTCACCAATCCGAAAACGGCACAGCCGATGATAACGAAAAGTACATTGATGTCAAAGAATGCCGTAATGATGAACGATGCCGCAATAACGATATAAGAAACCACATTTTTCGGAGCTTTCTTATACATTCCCACAAGCGCCTTGATAAGCAGAGCAAGAACACCTGCACGGATGCCGTTGAATGCATACTGAACAGCCTTGATTGACTGAAACTCTCTTAATACAAATGAAATAAGAAGAATGATAACAAAAGAAGGAAGAACTACGCCTGTTGTTGAAAAGAATGCACCCCAGAAGCCCGCAACACGGTAACCGACAAAAGTCGCGGAGTTGATTGCAATCGGACCGGGTGTTGATTCTGCAATTGCGATAATTTCGAGGATATCATCGTCTGTTATCCATTTCCTTTTTTCAACTATTTCCTTTTGAATAATAGGAATCATCGCATAGCCGCCGCCAAAGGTGAATGCACCGATTTTAAGGAAGGTAATAAAAAGCTGTATGACTTTGGAAAATTTACTCATAATGATTATTTGCCCTCTTCTTCTTTATTGTTGAAACTTTCGGGTACGGCAAGAACATCCCACGGTGAATTTTTCTCGGTTTTCATATCGTCACGGACAAGCTTGTAAATCGTCGCAGCGATCGGCACGGCGATAAGCATACCTATGATTCCCGAAACTGAGCCGCCGATTGTAACAGCGGCAAGCACCCAGAGACCCGGCAATCCCGTTGAGCTTCCGACAACTTTCGGATAAATAAAATTGCCTTCAATCTGCTGAAGAATTATAACGAAAACAATAAAAATCAAAGCCTTGATCGGTGAATCCATAAGGATAAGGAATGCGCCGACACCTGCACCGATAAGTCCGCCAAAAATCGGGATAAGCGCAGTGAATCCCATAAGTGCACCAATCATCGGAGCATAGGGAATACGAAGAATGAACATACCGATTGTACAGAGAGTGCCGAGAATAACGGCCTCAAGGCACTGACCGACGATGAATTTATGGAAAGATTCATTAAGCACAGACGATACGTGACAAAGCTTTGTGAACACTCGCTCGGGCATATAATGAGAACCGACTTTTTTTACCTGACGTAAAAGCTTATCTCTTTCAAGAAGAACATAAAGAGAAATGATAACAGTAATAACAATGTTTGCAATCGTTGTGAAAACGGAAGAAATTGCCGTGAACGCGGCACCAACAGTATTTCCGACTCCTTCGGCGATTTTTTCTGTCATATCAGCAAGCTTTGCCTGCCAGTCAAATTGCGTGATTGCGCTGACAACGTTTTTGGAAAGAAATTCATTTTCGTTAAATTTCTGAATAACAAAGTCAACCGCAGGCGGAATCTTTGCAAAAAGCATCTTGATACAGGCAACAAACTGCGGAGCAACAAGCACAACAACCAGTGCCACAACGCCGATAATTGAAATAACTGCGGCAACAAGGCAGACAGGCTTACGAAGCCTGATGACAGCGTTTTTCTTGCTATTCGGGAAAAAATGTCGTTCATAGAAGCTCAGGAGAATATTAATGGGATATGCTGCAACAAAACCAAAAATGATAGGTGTTGCGGCAGAAAAAACAGAGCCGAGAACACCTGCAATATTCGGCCAATAGCGCGTTGAAAGGTAAACCACGATAATTGCCGCAGCAACACTTGTAACAATTTTTAAATCTATCTTCTTCAAAAGAACAACTCCTTTTGCCAAGGGATACATATATAATTGACAATAATTATATCACGTACAAATAAAACAATCAATAATAAAGTTTATTAATAAGTATTTGTCAGGGAGTTTTCAAAACTGCACTCCGTTATAACATTTTGTGATTTAAATATTGAAATTAAAATTCATATATGATACAATTTTTCCAAATAATTATTGAAGAGGTGTTCTCGGATGAAAAAAGGTAAAGGATTTTTTAATGAATTCAAGAAATTTGTTCTCAGAGGCAATGTAGTTGACCTCGCAGTCGGCGTTATCATCGGTGGTGCTTTCCAGGCTATCGTTAAGTCATTGGTTGACGATATCGTAATGCCCCTCGTTGGTATGGTTACAGGTAATATCGACTTTTCACAGCGCGTATGGAAAATCGGTGAAGGCGAATTTGCAGCTACAGTTACATGGGGTAACTTCGTAACAGCAGTTCTTAACTTCCTTATTATGTCATTTGTAATCTTCTGCTTTATCAAGCTTATCAACAAGATTACTGAAAAAGCTACAAAGAAAAAGGACGAGCCCGAAGCAGAACCCACAACAAAGAAGTGCCCGTACTGCTGTTCTGAAATCGACATCAAGGCTGTTAAGTGCCCGAACTGTACATCTGACGTTAAATAATATTAATTGCTGATTAAGGTGATACACCTTGGAAAAAGAAGTTATACTTAAAAAAGCGATAGTCGGCGGTTTTGACCGCGTTCAGGTTATGAACTGTATCGCCTCCCTTCAGGAAGAAGCAAAAAACTCAAAAAACAACGCGGAGGAACTGAAAACGCTTCAGGCAACTCTTTGTGAGCTTGAAAAAGTCCTTAGTGAAAAAGATGCTGAAATCGAAAATCTTTCTGCAAACATCGCGGAAGCTGAAAGCAGACTCCGTGTTTCAAAAACCTCTGCACAGCTTATGAAGGAATCTGTTGATTACGCTGACCGTTACGTTGAAAGTGCAAAAATTCTTGCACAGGACATAACAGAAAAAACCTCCCTTAAGGTAAAGGAGGCAAAGGAAAAAATCGATTCCATTCTTTCTGAAGTAACCGGTCTTTCCGACGATATACTTAAGCTTTACGGAAACCTTGCAGAGCTTAAAAGCGAATACGATGCTTTTGACGATGCTTATCCCGTTAATCCTGAAGTTAAAAAGGATGCTCCCGTTTCTTTCACAGAAGATGTTCCTTCTGTGAAAGAAACGGATGAAACCGAAGCAATCAAGCTTCTTCGTAAAGCAAAGAAAAAATACGAAAAAATGATTTAAAAAAAGCTGCTCGCTGTGATATGCACCCCAAAAGTTAGACACTTTTGGAGGTGCATATTTTTATGTCAAAGAAAGGACAAAAACAAAAAAGATATAGTGCAGAATTTAAAATAGCTGTTATAATGGATATGCGAGAACATCATTTGGGATATAACGA
>JAZSID010000032.1:0-49690 GCA_045533625.1 Acutalibacteraceae bacterium
TATCCGATTGCAGGCACCATTACATAAACAAACCACAGTACATTCAGAGCATGGTCGGACTGCTGAATATTAAGAGCCTGTAATTGCTCGAAGTTTTCCGCTTCGACGGAAATCCAACCCGTATATTCAAGTCCCATCCACAGAAGGCTGACAGAGCCGGAAACAGCTCCCGTAAGTTTGCACATAAAGGTCTGGATCGCGAAAGTGATACCCTTGGCGTCAATACCTGTTTTGAATTTGCCGTATTCTGCACAGTCCGGTGTAAACATAAAGAGTACACAGCCGAAAATCGACATCGGAATTGAACGGATAACCGAAAGAACAGCAAACGCGATAATACTCTTATAGCCTATTGCCCACATAACAACGCTCGAAACGATTATGCCGAGTGTACACCATTTAAAGAGTACCATTTTGTCGATTTTTTTAAGGATTTTCGGAGTAACGATTGAAAGAACAACCGACGGAACAGCGCTGAACGCGCCGACAACAAGTGAGAACAGACTATCATTGAAAAGATAGAACGATACCCACATATTAAGTGCACCGATGATATTCACGCTTGAATAGAAGAAGAAACCTATGTAGAAAATGAGAAGATACTTGTTTTTGAACAGATACACAAACATCTTGCTGACAGAGAAGTTTTCCTCTTCCTTGGGCAGAGTGTAACGTTCCTGAAGAGTAAGGCAGGACGGAAGCATTGTAACAAATGCGATTATTGCAACGGCAACAGCTGCCACAAGATAAGTACTGCCGACTTTTTCGCTGATAAGCACGGGAACAACAACAGATGTTACCGTACTGCCTGCGCCGCCCCAGATGCTCTTATAAGCCATCATTGAGTTGCGCTCGGAGATATTTTTCGTCATCGAGGTGATGATACCGTAAATCGGCACATCGCAAAGAGTGTACACAGTATCCCAGATAAGATAGCTGATTGCAAACCATACAAGCTTTGTCGTACTGCTTGAATTGAACGGTGCAGCAAACATCAGAACCGTTGTGACGACTATGAGCACAAGCGAAACACGAAGCCACGGCAGGTATTTCTTTCCGCTTTTAAACTTGACCGCATCAAAAACAACACCGAAAATACAGTCGTTGACAGCATCCCACACTTTGATTGCGAGCATAATTCCCGTTGCCTTTGTAAGATCAACACCGATAAGCATAAAGTATGTCGTAAGATATGACGTTACAAGGGCATAAATTGCATTCTGACCGATGAAAAAAGCATAGTAGCTTTTTCTTTCGAGAGAATTGGTTGACCAGCCTTCGGGAGTGTCCTTCAATAATTTTTTAACTAAATTCACGTTACCTCTCCTCTGCTTTTATTAATTTCATTATACCAACACGTCAGATGAAAATCAACGGTATGATAAGTAATTGAAAATAAAAAACAGCAAGGATGCAACAAAATCACACCTTGCTGTTATTCGTTTATCTTAAGTTTGCATCAAGCAGAGTACGGATTGCCCTAATCGTCTGTACGCCTACGATACCGTCTTCCGTAATTCTTGCGACACGCTGGATTTGTTTTACCGCAAATTCCGTGCCGTCGCCAAAAATATTATTGTCGTCGACATTCTGCGTTATTACACCAGCTTTTCGAAGAAGAAGAATATTCTGCTTGAGAAGATATACACCTGCATTCCTGTCACCTTTTCTGATTATGCCGACATTGGTCGGTGGTGTTACGGGATTTATAACGGGTGTTCCCTCTCTTTCAAAACCGTTCAGACCGTAAGACTTTATTATGGACGGAAAATCCTTGTACATATAATTCTGATCAACGTTAAAACCTGCAATTACCGGACTTCTCAGGCGGTTTGTGCTTCCGCCGAACTGCCATATTCCGACAACGCTCATATCAGGATAAGTAAGCTGTGTTGACCATTGTGCAACCCAATGAGTATAAGCTTTAAGCTGTGAATCGTCGAGATATGTCGCAAAGAAATATGTTGATGCGTAAACCCCTGCAAAGTAATTGTTTGCTTCAAGAGTGTCACAGAAAGCTTTTACAACCGCGCTGTTACTTGCTTTCGGCCGCGAATAATATCGTTCATCCTCAATATCGATGTAAACGGGCAACTCAAACTGCTTGCCTCTCAGCACGTTACTAATAAGAAAGTTTGCCTCTTCCCTCGCCTCCTGCGGTGTTGTTGCAATTGTATAAAGATACACTCCTACAGGAAGATTTCTTGCCTTTGCCTGAGCATAGAAGTTTTCAAATTCGCTGTCCTTTGTCAGATGATAAGCACCGCGCAGGATTACGAATCCCACGCCCTCACTGACGAGCACATCAAAGCTTATCCCCTGCTGAAATGTTGATAAATCAACTCCGAATTGCTGAAACGCCATATAATACCCCTTTTTTATTATGTTAATATATGGATATTCAGAAAAGTGAAAAAGATGTGTTGTTATTGAATTAAAAGAGTTTCATAAATTCGGGCAAATTTTCGGGAGCATAATATGCTCCTCTACGGACACGATTATTGCTCACAGATTGTAGGGGACGGGTTGCCCGTACCGAAATTGCGTGTGGTTAAACGGGACGTCGAGGACGTCGTCCCCTACGGACACAGAGATAGATTGTGCAAAAGCATAGATCCTGACAAAACCGAATATGCATATTAAACGGCAGTGGAAGCTACTGATCCTAAAAGTTAAAACTCCGCAATGCCTTATGCATTACGGAGTTCTTTTAAATTATTCAGCGTAGTCGTAACCTGACTTGATAGCTGTTTCGTTAACACCGAGAAGCTCGATCTTACGTGCTGAAACAACCTTTTTAAGAGCTGCATCAACGTTATCAAGTGAGAAGCCTTCAACTTCCCTGAGGACTTTACCTGTGATAATCATATTAGCAAGAGTCTTGATGTTGTTGTCATATGCCATCTGTGTTGCAGGGATATAGTAAACATCAACGTCTGTTCTTTCAACCTTCTTATCAATGAGTGTTGAGTCAACGAAAATCTTACCGCCGCTTACAACAGCATTTTCATACTTTTCAAGTGAAGGAAGGTTCATTGCGATGAGTACATCGGGAGCATCAACGATGGGAGAACCGATCGGCTCGTCGCTGATAATAACTGAACAGTTAGCTGTACCGCCACGCATTTCGGGACCGTATGACGGGAGCCAGCTTACCTGCTTGTCTTCAATAAGTCCTTTGTATGCAAGGAATTTTCCTGCGAAGAGGATACCCTGTCCGCCGAAGCCTGCAAAAAGCAATCTGCATGTCTTACTCATTTTGCTTCCTCCTCTGCATAGATATCTTTATAAACGCCGAGAGGATAATACGGAAGCATCTTCTCGTCTACCCATTCGAGTGCCTTTTCAGGAGTCATACCCCAGTTTGTCGGGCAAGTTGAAACAACCTCGATAAGAGAGAAGCCTTTGCCTTCAAGCTGGTTCTGGAAAGCTTTTTTGATAGCCTTCTTTGCGTTCTTAACGTTCTTTACGTTATTAACAGCAACACGCTCAAGGTAAGCTGCGCCGTCAACATTTGAAAGGAGCTCACAAACCTTTACGGGATAACCTACTGTTTCAACATCTCTGCCGTAAGGTGAAGTCTGTGTAACCTGACCCGGAAGAGTTGTCGGAGCCATCTGACCGCCTGTCATACCGTAGATTGCATTGTTTACGAAGATAACAGTGATGTTTTCTCTTCTTGCGGCTGCGTGTACTGTTTCTGCAGTACCGATAGCTGCGAGGTCACCGTCACCCTGGTATGTAAATACGATCTTTGAAGGATCGCTTCTCTTAACACCTGTTGCAACAGCAGGAGCACGTCCGTGTGCAGCCTGAACAAAGTCGCAAAGTCGGAGGCCAAGCGGTCTTAGGAAGACAAATGTCTTAGCCACGTCCTTGGCCCACAGAACGACATGGTTACGATCCGATTTGTCACCCTGGTATGTAAATTCGATCTTTGAAGGATCGCTTCTCTTAACACCTGTTGCAACAGCAGGAGCACGTCCGTGTGCAGCCTGAACAAAGTCGCAAGTGAAATAGTTATATGCCATAACAGCACAACCAACGGGAGCAACACCGATTGTATCGCCCTCGATGCCAAGCTCGTCGATAACTTCCGCAACAAGGCGGTGGATAATACCGTGTGTACAACCCGGACAATAGTGAAGCACTGCATCTGTGAGTGACTTCGGCTTTTCAAATACTACTGACATCAGAACGCACCTCCGTTCTCGTTAACATCATTGATTTTTGCAAGTACCTCTTCAGGTGTGGGGATCATACCGCCGACACGGTTGCAGAGGTAAACGGGCTTCTTGCAACGGATTGCAAGTTCAACATCTTCGATCATCTGTCCCATGCTCATTTCAACACAGATAAATGCCTTACACTTTTCTGCTGCAGCTTCAAGAACCTTCTTCGGGAAAGGCCATACAGTTATCGGTCTGATCATACCAACCTTAACGCCATTTGCACGAGCTTCGTTGATTGCATTCTTTGCAACTCTTGCTGTGATACCGAACGCTACAACGCAAACTTCTGCGTCATCCATAAGGTACTCTTCGTACATAACTTCGTTTTCTTCGATTGCCTTATATTTCTCGTATCTTTCGAAGTTCTTGATTTCAAGCTCTTCAGGCTTAAGATAGAGTGAATTTACGATATTGTGCTCTCTTTCGCACTTTGTGCCTGTGAGTGCCCAAGGCTTTTCGTATGTTTTAACTTCACCTGCATCAAGTGAAACAGGCTCCATCATCTGACCCATTGTACCGTCAGCAAGAATCATTGAAACCATGCTGTACTTGTCTGCAAGGTCGAAAGCCTTTACTGTAAGGCTTGCCATTTCCTGAACTGAAGAAGGAGCAAGAACGATGTTTCTGTAGTCACCGTGTCCGCCACCCTTTGTTGACTGGAAATAGTCTGACTGAGAAGGCTGGATACCGCCGAGACCGGGGCCACCTCTCTGAACGTTGACAACAACAGCAGGAAGGTCGCAACCTGCAAGATATGAGATACCCTCAGCCTTAAGGGAAACTCCCGGGCTTGAAGAAGATGTCATAACTCTCTTACCTGTTGATGCAACACCGATTACCATATTGATAGCAGAAACTTCACTTTCAGCCTGAAGGAACGTTCCGCCGATTTTAGGCATACGCTTTGCCATATAAGCCGCAACTTCTGTCTGCGGAGTGATGGGATAACCGAAGTAATGATGACAGCCTGCCTGAATAGCAGCTTCAGCAATAGCTTCATTACCCTTCATAAGTACTTTTTCTGACATTATTTTCACCTCTCTACCGTAATTACACAATCAGGACACATTGTTGCACAGAATGCGCAACCGATACATTTTTCAGGCTCAGTTACTTCTGCAGGGTGATGACCCTTAGCATTGAGCTTTGTTTCTGACAGTTTAACGATACCTTTCGGACAAGCGCCGACGCAAAGGCTGCAGCCCTTGCAAAGGTCTGTTTTGAATGTTACTTTTGCCATAGCTTTTACCTCACTTAGTTTATCTTTTCCTGTAGTTTGAGTGGCATGATATTTTCCACTTTGCCGTACAGATTATTATACAATTTTTCATCTACGGTTGTCAACCTCACGGGAAGCCCCGTAGCTTTTGAAACATCGTCCGCATAGCTGAGCGAATCAAGAACATCCTGTGCAGTTGTTTCCTCACCTATGTTTGAATTGTTAACGATTGCCGTGAATTTCATTGAGCAGGCCGCTTCAATTTCTGCCATAACTTCAAGAGTGCTTTCTACATCCCTTGTGAGAGGTCGGTACATATTGATTACCATAAACATCTCGTAGTTATTCTCTTTTTTGAGGCTGTCTGCATAACGGCCGAGAGCATATGCGCCTCTGTCGTCACCGCCGATATCCATAACGGCATATTCCGTATTATTGTCAACAATGGAATAAACGTCCTGAGGTAACGCAGGAAGGTCAACATTTGAGCTTGCGTACTGAGAAGAAATAAGTCGGATTCCTGCCTCAGTCAATTCTTTTTCGCTGTCTTTTGTGCGGAAATAAGGATTAACGATATCAAGGTCAGCAATTACGACGGGTTTGCCGTCTTCTCTGAGTTTCAGAGCGTAATTAACCGCAATATTTGTCTTTCCGCTTCCGTAATGACCTGCAAAAAGTGTTACGCGCTTTGATTCCATTGTATCACCTCTTTTAAAGCTTATTTCTTATGATCTTTCCGCTGATAGTCTTGGGAAGTTCTGTTCTGAACTCGACTATTCTCGGATACTTGTAAGGTGCTGTATGCTCCTTGACATATTTCTGGATTTCCTTCTTGAGCTCATCCGTAGGCTCTGTGCCCTTTGTAAGGACGATGCTTGCCTTTACAACCTGACCTCTGATTTCGTCGGGTGCTGCTGAAACACCGCATTCAAGAACATAAGGAAGCTCCATGATAACATTTTCGATTTCGAACGGTCCGATACGATAGCCTGATGATTTGATAACGTCATCCATTCTGCCGACGTACCAGAAATGTCCGTCCTCGTCTGCCCACGCTGTATCACCTGTATGATAATAACCGTCATACATAACATCGTTGGTTGCTTCTTCGTTGAGATAATATCCTATAAACAAACCGCAAGGCATCTTGTCGCTTGTTCTGATACAGATTTCGCCTGTTTCACCGAGGTCTGCCGGTGTTCCGTCCGGACGGAGAATCCGGATATCATAAAGCGGAACGGGTTTACCCATTGAACCGGGCTTCGGATTCATACCCGTAAGATTTGCAATGGAAAGCGTTGTTTCGGTCTGTCCGAAGCCTTCCATAAGTGTAAGTCCCGTTGCGTTATAGAACTGTTTGAATACTTCGGGGTTAAGAGCCTCACCTGCAACCGTTGCATGCTTGATTGAGCTGAGATCGTACTTGCTGATATCCTGCTTGATAAGCATTCTGTACATTGTCGGCGGAGCGCAGAATGTTGAAATCTGATACTTTGCGAACAAAGGAAGGATATCTGCCGCATCGAAACGGTCGAAGTCATAGGTAAAGATTGAGCCTTCACAGAGCCATTGGCCGTAGAGCTTGCCCCAGAGGGCCTTACCCCAACCTGTTTCGGAGATTGTAAAGTGAAGTCCGTCCTTACTTACACAATGCCAGTATTTAGCAGTAATGTAATGACCGAGAGGATATTTATAGCTGTGTGTTGCGATTTTGGGATAGCCCGTTGTACCTGATGTAAAAAGCATAAGCATCGGGTCGTCTCCGCACGGTGAATCCTCTTCTCTTCTGTAACGGCGGCTGAAAAGGCAATACTCTTCGTCGAAGTTATGCCACCCTTCTCTTGTGCCGTTAACCATAATTTTATTTTTAAGTGTTCCTGTTACTGCGTCTGCAAGCTCGGCCTGTCTTGCCGTGTCGCCATCTGCAGTACAGATGATTGTTGAAACATTTGCTGCCTTGAATCTGTACTCAAAGTCATGCTGAACAAGAAGGTTTGTTGCAGGAATTGCAATCGCACCGATTTTATGAAGACCAAGGATTGCAAACCAGAACTGATAATGACGCTTCATAACAAGCATTACCGTGTCGCCCTTCTTGATACCGAGTGACTTGAAGTAGTTTGCTGCCTGGCTTGAATGCTCCTTGATATCCTTATATGTGAAAATTCTTTCTGTCTTATCCTTATCAAGGTGAACCAATGCACGCTTATCGGGTGACTTCCTGCCGATATTATCAACAATATCAAATGCAAAATTGAATTTATCTTCATTATTGAAATCGATTGAAACGAGATTTCCGTTTTCGTCTTCCGTTGCATTGATGAACTTCTCACAAACGAGGCTTCCTGCAGTTTTGGTTCCCTTGACTGCTCTGTCGTGAACGATCTTTTCAACAGGTTCATCAGTTGCCATAATCATTGCAAGGAAAACACAGTCTCTGCCGTCAACAGCAATCATACCGTGAGGAGTTGAGCTGTTGTAATAAATGCTGTCGCCCTCTTCGAGGATTTCCTCGTGGTTGCCGATTTTAACCTTAAGCTTACCGCTGATGACGAGGTCAAATTCCTGACCTGCGTGTGTTGTTGTGTGAATCGGCTTGTTCTCAAGCTCAGCAGAATATTCGTAACGTACCATATACGGGTCTGAGAGTCTTTTTCTGAACTTCGGAGCAAGGTTTTTGATTTCGATACCGTTTTCACTTGCGGTCGTCTGGCCCTTACCCTTTCTTGTTACCGTATATGAAGTAAGCACGGCACTGTGTCCTTCAAGGAGGTCAGTAAGACCGATATCAAACGCAAGAGCACACTTATGTACAAAAGTAAACGGAAGATCAACTTCTCCTGCCTCGTAAATATTATACTGCTCAACGGAAACCTCTGTTTTTTCAGCCATTTCTTCTACACTGAAACCACAGATATCGCGCATTTCCTTAATTCGCTGCGCCACCTCGTAGAGCTTATTGGTTGTGTTGTTTTCCATAAATTTACCTCCTTTTTATGACTTTGAGGAAATAAAAAACCGTCTCAAAGTCCTTAAAAACTTTGAGACGGAAAATAAAATCCGCGGTACCACTCAAATTGCACTCGGCTATCGCTTTGTGCCACTCATAGGGTCTGTCAACCCTTTAACACTAACGTAGTCATACGGAAGAAACTATTTGCAAAAAGCTTTCATCTCTTCGGCTCAGAAGTGATAGGTTATATCCGCCCGAAACTGTCGGTCTCGCACCATCCGCCGACTCTCTTGAAGTTTCAAAAGCGCAACCGTCTTCGTCACAGCCTTTATCAACAATATCTTGTTGCAGTACATTATAAACTTATTAAGCACCATTTTCAAGATACGTTTTGTAATTTATACATTACATTTTGTAATATGTGATATTTATGCGGTAACAACTGAATTTGCCTTCTGCAAGCCATATTTTTCAATCGCCATTTCACGCATTTTATACTTAAGAATCTTACCTGCGGCATTCATCGGGAATTCCTTGACAAAGTCAATATACTTCGGCACCTTATGCTTTGCCATATGGTCAAGAACATACTGTTTCATTTCTGCCTCAGTCATCTCCTCGCCTTCGTGGAGAATGATACAAGCCATAATTTCCTCGCCGAGGCCTTCGTCGGGCACACCGATAACCTGGACATCCTTGACTTTATCGTGTGTATAGATAAACTCTTCAATTTCCTTCGGATAGATATTTTCACCGCCACGGATGATCATATCCTTAAGTCTGCCCGTAATCTTGAAGTTGCCGTCAGGAGTTCTGCAGGCAAGGTCACCCGTATGAAGCCATCCGTCCTTATCGATTGCCTCAGCAGTTGCCTTGGGCATCTTGTAGTAGCCCTTCATAATATTGTAGCCTCTTGCAACGAATTCGCCGTTTACGTTATCGGGACATTCAAGTCCTGTTTCAGGGTCGATTACCTTACACTCAATCTTTGGCAAGGCTCTGCCGACCGTTGCAACACGTACTTCAAGCGGATCATCCGTACTTGACATTGTGCAACCCGGAGAAGCTTCCGTCTGGCCGTAAACGATTGTGATTTCCTTCATATTCATCTTGTCAACAACTTCGCGCATCTTTGCAATCGGACAAGGCGAACCTGCCATAATACCTGTTCTGACATAAGAGAAATCTGTCTTGTCAAAGTCGGGATGCTGAAGCATTGCGATAAACATTGTGGGAACACCGTGGAAAGCTGTAATTCTTTCGTTGTTTACACAAGCGAGCGATGATTTCGGTGAGAAATACGGCAAAGGAAGAACCGTTCCGTCGTGTGTCATCGTTGCTGTCATTGCAAGAACCATACCGAAACAGTGGAACATCGGAACCTGAATCATCATTCTGTCAGCCGTTGAAAGATCCATTCTGTCACCGATACACTTGCCGTTATTAACAACGTTATAGTGAGTGAGCATAACGCCCTTCGGGAATCCCGTTGTACCTGAAGTGTACTGCATATTACATACATCGTCTTTCTTGACGAGAGATGCCATACGGTAAACTTCCTCAACAGGAACCTGAGAAGATTTTTCAAGAGCTTCGTTCCACGTCATACAGCCTTTCTGCTCGTAGCCGACCGTGATGATGTTACGAAGGAAAGGAAGCTTCTTTGAATGAAGCTGTTCGCCCGGCTTGAGTGTTTCAAGCTCGGGACAGAGTTCAGCCATAATCTCGTCGTAGTGAGAATCTCTGTATCCCTGTACCATAACAAGAGTATGTGTATCCGACTGTCTGAAAAGATACTCTGCTTCGTGAATTTTGTAAGCCGTGTTGACTGTTACAAGAACAGCGCCGATTTTTGTTGCTGCCCAGAATGCGATATACCACTGCGGTACATTCGTTGCCCATACTGCAACGTGGGTACCTGCCTTTACGCCCATAGCGATAAGCGCACGAGCAAAGGTGTCAACGTCGTCACGGAATTCCGAGTATGTTCTTGTATAGTCAAGTGTTGTGTATTTGAACGCAAGCTGGTCAGGAAATTCTTCAACCATTGTGTCGAGAACCTGTGAAAATGTCTTTTCAATAAGTTCTTCCTTTTCCCATACGAACTTGCCTGTTCTTGTTTTGTTATAAAAATACTTTTTATTGCTCTTTGTACTGCCCATAGCTTCCATGAAGCTTTCATAATGAGTAAGAATAATTTCAAGGTCATCAATCTCGCTCATCCATTCGGGATTCCACTCAATACAGACAAAGCCTGCATAGTTGATTGAGCGAAGAGCATTTGTCATTTCCTCAACGGGAAGCTTGCCTTCTCCGATGAGAGTGTGTCTGCCGTATTCTTCAGCGTCTGTCATATGAACAAGCTTTACATACGCGCCGAGGTTTTTGATGGTCTTTTCGGCATCCTCTCTTGCTTTGAAAAATGTTTCGTACATATTCCAGTCTGCGCCGATATAGTCACTTGCAAAGAAGTTGAGAAGGTCGCAGAGTCTGTCCGTATTTGCATAAATACCGATAGTTTCAACAAGCACAACTACATTGTTTTTCTCACAAAGGCTGATTACGTCAGCCATAAAATCTGTAACATAATCAACTGCGTTTTCGTCGTCGCTTTCTGCATAAACCTTGACATACGAAACATTTATATTTCTTGCAACAGAAACTGCTGCTTCGATTTTTCTCATAACCTCTTCAGCGTTTTCTTTGTCTGCAACGTTACAGTCAACATCGATGCAGGCAATCGCCTTTTTTGAGTTAATAAGAGTGCGCTTTGTTACGGATGCCATATCGGGGTTGAAGGGAGAAGACTTGCCCGAAAAAGCATCTGCCTTAATATCGTGAATTTCAATTCCGTCATAGCGAAGCTCATCGGCAATCTTAAGAAAATCACCAAGGCCTGATGCTTTATGGAATTTTGTTGAAAAAGCTAAATTCACTTTTATTCCTCCTCGTAGGCGATTTTATTGAGTGCGCTTACATAAGCTCTGATACTTGCTCCGATAACGTCAGTTGAGATACCTGTACCGGAATAGAGCTTACCGCTTGCTGAGCGAAGCTTAACGAGAGCCGAACCCATAGCTTCACGACCTTCGGTTACTGACTTAATCTGGAAATCGTCAAGCTCGTAGTGATGACCGATGATGTGTTCAATCGCAAGGAAAGCTGCGTCAATCGGTCCGTCACCAACGCTTACACCACTCATCGGCTCGCCGTCCTTGAGAAGGCGGATGTTTGCCGTTGCGGTGATAACATTACCGCTGTTGATAACATAGCTTTCGATTGTATATGTAGCAGGTACCTGAAGCGCAGTTGAAGCGATGATAGCCTCAAGCTCCTTTGTGCCGACAAACTCTTTCTTTGCCGCAACACGTTTGAATGCTTCGTAAACCTTTGAGTTATCCTCTTCGGAAAGGTCGTAGCCAATTTTCTTAACAGCCTTGATTACTGTTGAAATTGTGTCGTTTTTATCAAGTGTGAGTGACTCTTCATTATCGTTCACACCGTTTTCAAAGGGTGAATTTTCACTTTTAGTTGTGTTGACCATTCTCTTCATCTGGTTAACAACTCTTAAAAGCTCTATTGTTCGGATTTTGCTTGAAATGCCGTTTGAATCGCCACGGAGCTTGAACACGTTCATAACGTCCTCGATTGACGGGAAGCTGAAGCCTTCAACGGTTGTCTTAATCTCCCCTGCTCCTGCGCTGATTGCTGAGAATGCACAGGCAACAGCCATATTGAGCTGGTCGCTGAGTTCAACAGAGAGTGTTGCATCCTTGATTTCGGGAACATTTTCAAAAATCGCCTTTACGAAATCGTAGATTTCTGAGGGCATAATTGTGCCTTCTGAGTCACAGATATTGATGCGCTTTGCACCTGCCGCGATTGCTGCACGGATTACATCATAGAGAAAATCCTTCTCTGCTCTGATTGCGTCCTCTGCAGAAAACTCAACGTTATCTGTATATTTCTTACATTCTGCAATAAGTGAAGCTGCCATTTCCTTTACAACAGGAGGCTTCTTACCGCATCTATACTCCATCTGCACTGCAGAAACGGGAACGCTAACCTTAAGAGAAGCCTTTTTCGCAGCCTTCACGCTGTTCCATGCGGTTTCAACACTATCAGCAGACATACCTACAGGCACACATACTTCAGAATGCTTCATAAGTGATGCTATCGTCTTAATCAAGAGAACATCCGTAGAAACATTTTTAATTTCAGGCATTTCAATGCTGTTGAAATGTAGCTTATCCATAAGCTTTGCCATTTCAATTTTCTCTTTAAAGCTGAGTGAATGATCTACAGAATTTGCACACTCTCTCAATGTAATGTCTGATACATGAATCTTTCTCATAAATATTCTCCTTATCATAAAAAAATCCCTGAAACACTCTGTGCTTCAGGGACGATAAACAAATTTACCGTGGTACCACCCGGATTGCTGAAAAACAGCCACTCTTCGGATTCTTTCAAATCCTAAGCCATGATAACGGTGCTTGCCGTGACTCCTTATGCAGTTAAAAACGGTTAGGGAGCCAAGCTCAGATACGAGACAGCCTTAACTTTCAAATACTGACTTCCACCTGCCGTCAGCTCTCTGTAAAATTACGGAAAAGGCTTAATATCTTCAAAGCTTTTCAAAAATATTGAAAATATTATATATTTACGTATATTTTTTGTAAATAGACAAAACATCCATTTTGTCTAAATCATTTCAAGAGATCCTTGTTGAGAGTCTGGCCGTAAGCAGCAGCAACATCGATAAGACCTTCATCGCTGATTGTCTGACGGATCGGCTGACCGAGAGAGAGAATTCTGCAATAAATTTCAGCTGACTTCTCAATTGTGTGCATAAGGCCGTATGCGTTGTCAAATGTATCGCCTGATACAAAAAGACCGTGGTGTGCCCATACAACTGCATCGTATGTTTTAAGAAGCTCGCAGGTTCTGTGTGCGATTTCTGCACCGCCGGGAATCATCCATTCAACAACACCCACGCCGTTGGGGAAGATGATCGGACATTCTGTCATACTCTGCCAGAGAACCTTTGAGAAAGCCTCTGACGTAAGAGGAAGAACGAATGTGAGAGCGATAATGTTAACGGGATGTGCGTGATAGATAACACGGCACTTACCGTCTGTTGCAGCAACGCGGACACTGTGGTTCATAAAGTGTGTCGGGAATTCGCTTGTCGGGCCGCCACCGTTAACAAGACCCCATACGATTCTGTAGCTGTCGCCCGCATCGTTGATTTCAAGAATGCAGATGTTTGCAGCAGGATCAAGGATTGCATTACGGAAGAATTTACCTGTACCTGTTACCATAAAGTATTCATTCTTAAGGTTATCTGCCTGAACACCCATGTTAACCCAGGGTCTGTCGTATGTAAAGTAAGGCTTGCAAGCCTCAACTTCTTCGTTTGTCATGCGGTATGAAAGGTTACCGCCGTTTCTTTCGTGCCAACCCTCTGAATAACCGTCATCACATACTCTTACAAAACTTTTGATTACATCAAGATCTAAAATACTCATTTTAATATCTCCTTGTTTTTTATTGCATATTTTTACCGCATAGATTTTAACACTATGGTGAAATAATGTCAATATTAAGAATAAAAGATGTAGATAAATTCGGGTTTGTCGGGATAAACCCGAAAAGTAATAGGTAAGAAGTAATAGTGAATAAGTGAGGGTCTGCGACGCTGAAAATATAGCACACGACTTTAGTAAAGCGAGTAGGGACGGGCGTCCTCGACCGTCCGTTAACTCAGCAGAATCTGCGGATGGTCCGGGAGGCCCATCCCTACGCACACAGAGACAGATTGGCGAAATCAAAGAGCTCCACAAACCCGAATTTGTACAATAAAACGAGTTAATTTTTTTACTACTATTATTAAAGCATTATATTCACCGTTGTATTCGGATCAAAGAGGTGGATTTTGTCGGTATGGATTGCGAGAAGTGCGGTATCGTTTTCGCATTGTGTGTTCTGCACCCTTGCGACTATCTTTTCGCCTGCGTAATCAAGATAGAGATAAGTTTCGCTGCCCATCATTTCGTTAACTTCAAGCTTTGCAGTAATCAGCTTATCCGCATTCTTTTTCACGTAATCCTCATCGTTTGTGATATCTTCTGGACGGATGCCGAGCTTTACGTATTTATCGGCATAGCCGAGGAGTCTTTCGTCAAGACCGAAAACTCCCGTTACATTTATTTCGTTCTGCGAAAGAACGAGGTAAACCTGAGAGTTTCTGACGCTGACGAGGGCATCGAGGAAATTCATCTGCGGTGAACCGATGAATCCTGCTACAAACATATTGAACGGCTTGTCGTAGAGATTCTGCGGGGTATCTACCTGTTGAATTATACCGTCCTTCATAACAACGATTCTGTCCGCCATTGTCATTGCTTCGGTCTGGTCATGAGTGACATAAATAAAAGTCGTACCGAGCCTTTTGTGAAGCTTTTTGATTTCCGTACGCATCGTTGTACGGAGCTTTGCATCAAGGTTTGAAAGAGGTTCATCAAGAAGAAAAACCGACGGTGAACGCACCATCGCTCTTCCGAGAGCGACTCGCTGACGCTGACCGCCCGAAAGAGCACGAGGTTTTCTTTTGAGAAGATGCTCTATATCGAGGATTTTTGCGGCCTCACGGACACGGCTGTCGATTTCAGCTTTCGGCAGCTTACGCAGTTCAAGTCCGAATGCCATATTTTTATAAACGCTCATATGAGGATAAAGCGCGTAGCTTTGAAAAACCATTGCAATATCCCTGTCCTTGGGAGCAACTGCATTGACTACCCTGTCCCCTATCTTCATCTCACCGCGTGAGATACTTTCAAGCCCCGCAATCATACGAAGAGTCGTTGACTTGCCGCAGCCTGACGGACCGACGAGTATAATGAATTCCTTATCTTCTATTTCGAGAGAAAAGTCATTGACAGCCGTGGTGCCGTCCTCAAAGATTTTAAAAATATTTTTAAGACTGATACTTGCCATAGTTTATCCTTTCACGGCGCCTGCAACAATGCCCTTTATGATATATTTCTGACAGAAGAGATAGAATACTATTATCGGTATGATTGACAGTACGAGCATCGCCATCAATGCTCCCATATCGACGGAGCCGTAACCGCCTCTGAGATACTGCACAGCAATCGGAATAGTCCTGTACTCGCTTCCTATGAGGAGATACGGCAGAAGGTAATCGTTCCATATCCACATCGCATTGAGTATCGCAACCGTTACCGCCGTCGGTTTGAGTATCGGGAAAACAACCATAAAGAAAGTCTGTACCGGGTTGCAACCGTCAATCATTGCCGCTTCTTCAATTTCAAGCGGTACGGATTTAAGGAATCCGCAGAACATAAAAACGGCAAGTCCTGCGCCGAAGCCGAGGTAAATCAGCACAAGTCCCCACGGTGTATCAAGTGAAAGCTCAGCCGCCGTTTTTGTCATTGTGAACATAACCATCTGAAACGGGACAATCATTGAAAAAATGAAGGTAAAGTAAAGAATTTTAGTTAAAATATTTTTTACTCTTACGATGTACCACGCTGTCATCGATGTAAAAAGCACGATTGCGATTACCGAAAACACTGTTATAAAAAGTGACCAGAAAAAAGCCGAGAAGAATTCGGTTTTTTCAAGACCGCTTGTGTAATTTTCAAGCCCTGCAAAGGTTTCGCTGTCCGGCAAAGAAAACGGTTCTTCACTGATATAGAATTTACCCTTGAATGAATTGACGGCAACAATTATCACGGGTGCAAGGAAGGCTGCCGAAGCACCGATCAATATGATATAAAGAAGGGTTCTGACAACTGTATTTCTGCCTGAAACGGTATTCACTGTTCAACCTCCCTTTTACGAGTAAGCATCAACTGAACAAAGGATATTGCCGCAACAATAATGAAGAATATCACAGCCTTTGCCTGACCGACACCTTCCCAGCCTATCCTGCTGTAAAACGTGTTATAGATATCAAGAGCAAGCATAGCCGTCTGTTTTGACGGTGCGCCTGCCGTGAGTGCAAGGTTCTGGTCAAAAAGCTTGAATGAATTTGTAAGCGTCAGGAAAAGGCAGATTGTTATTGTCGGCATAACAAGAGGAATTGTGACGTTGCGCAAGGTCTGCATCCTGTTTGCGCCGTCCACCTTTGATGCGTCGATAAGGTCTGTCGGGATATTCTGTATGCCTGCGATGTAGATTACCATCATATAACCGATAAGCTGCCAGTTCATAAGGATAACAAGTCCCCAGAAGCCGTACTTCGGGTCGTAGGTTATGGTAACACCCATCGTCTGCAGGACACCGTTGATTATCAACTGCCAGATATAACCGAGCACGATTCCGCCGATGAGGTTCGGCATAAAAAACACCGTTCTGAAAACATTTGTGCCTTTGAGCCCTTTGGTAAGAATTGATGCAAGTGCGAACGCAATCAGATTTACGGTTATTACGGAAACAACGGTAAATCTCACGGTAAACCACAGTGCATTGAGAAAATCGTCGTTTGAAAAGGCTCTGATATAATTAAGAAAACCTACCCACTGTGCATCCGTGACTGTAGTGAATTCCGTAAAAGAAAGATACAGACCGAGGACAAACGGCACTGCAAAGGCTATCGTGAATGCCGCAAGCGTCGGCAGAACGAATATCGGAAAATACTTTTTCAGTGCCATTTTATCCTCTCCAAAATATTATTTACGTTCAGATTTCCAACTGTTCTTAAATGTTGTTTCAACGTGCTTCCAATCCTTTTTGCCTTGGGAATATTCGAGCATTGCATTGCCGAAATCATCCTTGAACTGCTGACTCGGGAATGAATTGAATGCCCATTCAAGATTGTTCACGTCCTTTTCCATCCACCTGAAAATTTCCTTTGCAAGCGGATCGTCAGGTTTTTCATCATCCTTGAAGGTATTGAACGGAGCGATGAAATTCAGTTCGTTCACAACATAATCCTTCCCGGTTTCGCTTGAAAACAGCCATTCAAGAAAAGCAATTGAAGCCTTTCTGTCCGCTTCGGTAGCATTTTTGTTGATCGCAAGGTAATTTTCCGTACCGATACAAAGACCCTGCTTCTCCTCGCCCTCTATACCCATATAAATAGGAAGATATCGGATATCATCAGCCTTGACTACATTGCCCTTTACGTTTGAAATCTGTTCCCACGCCCAGTTACCGTTCTGCACCATCGCAGCCTTGCCGAGAGCAAACTCTGCCATCGCATTGTCAACTGTCTTGCCTGAAAGAAGCTCTTTCTTTGTAGTTGAGTTGTTGAGATACATATCGAAAACTTTTCTGAAATTTTCAGAATAGCTGAAATCGATATCCTTTGCATCGAGGGTTGTCAGTGTCGGAGAACCGTCGCTCTTTTCTTTCATTTCGTAATATACGGGCACATTGGCAAGATGTGTCGTCCAGCGCCACTGCTCTCCGCTACCCATCGAGGTTGAAGCAAAAACGCCGTCGATACCAAGCTCTTTTTTGTGCTTTGTCATATCCGTTACAACGGCATTGAGGGTTTCAAAGCTCCTGATATCATCAGCTTTTGAAATACTTACAGCCTTATCCTCGAGAGCAAAGTATTTTTCCATAATCGCGTTGTTATAAATAATTCCGTAGCCCTCAACAACGTACGGTATGCCGAAAACACCGTCAGAATTTTTAACGGCAAGATCTTTGTCGGTAAGGTAGCTGTAAAGCTTTGTATCGCTCAGGTCGAGGCAATAATTTGCCCACGATTTATAGCCGACGGGACCGTTAATCTGAAAAATCGTCGGTGCGTCCTTCTTTGCAATTTCGGATTTGAGAGTTGTTTCGTAGGTATTGCTTGCGGCTGTTACAACCTTGACATCAACACCTGTTTCTTCCTTATATTTTGTTGCGATTTCCTTGTAGATATCCGCAACCTCAGGCTTGAAATTAAGGAAATACACTTTACCCGCATTCGATGTCTGGTTATCAGGCTTGGTTTCATTTTTCATTCCGCATGCCGCAAGTGTAAAAATGAGTACGGCACAAAGCAAAATAGCAACTGTTTTCTTCATCATTTTTCCTCCTTATAAGGCTCTTGAATAAAGCTTTGTCATATCAGCGATTTTCTTCGCGAGCTCGTCTGTGAGCATACCGTCACTCAGGCGCCACTCCCAGTTTCCGTAAGGAATTGAAGGTACATTCATCCTTGCTTCACTACCGAGCGTTAACCAGTCCTGAATGGGTATTATCACAGTTTCGCTGACACTCATAAATAACGCTCTAATACAATCATTGACTAAACTTTCTGCATTATTCACATTAAGATATTTTTTGGCAAAAGACAGCGCAGTATCATCCGAAATGAGTGACCACTGTTTCATCGTCGGATTATCGTGAGTACCTGTATAAGCAACGCTGTGGCGTGTATAGCTGTGCGGAAGGAATTCCTCTGCTCCCTCGAAGCCGAACTGCAGCACCTTCATACCGGGAAAGTCGCTGTAACAAAGAAGGTCGCGAACTTTATCCGTGATATTCCCGAGGTCTTCGGCAATAATCCTGATTTCGGGAATATTTCTTTTAAGCGCATCGATGAATTCCCGTGACGGACCTTTGTACCACTCACCGCACGTTGCATCCTGCGAGGTTGCATCCACGGCATAGTAATCCTCAAAACCTCTGAAATGATCAATCCGTACAACATCGTAAAGATTCGCCGTCTGCTTCATTCTTTCTATCCACCAAGAAAATTTGTTTTTTCGGTGATGCATCCAATCATAGACAGGATTTCCCCACAACTGACCAAGCGGTGAATATTCATCGGGCGGACAACCTGAAAAAAGTGCAGGATTGCCGTCATCATCCGTTATAAAAAGTTCATTATGAAGCCACATTTCGCACGAATCGGCTGAAACATAAATCGGCACATCGCCGATGATTTCAATATTTCTCTCGTTTGCATATTTTTTAAGACTATTCCATTGAGAGAAGAAAAGAAACTGTACCGCTTTCCATTGTTTTATTCTTTTACTGAAGTTTATTTTCAGACCTTCAAGCTTTTCTTCGTCAGGCAGACGGATTTTCTCATCCCAATTCTTCAAGGATTTCATTTCAAGGCTTTCCTTGACAGCCATAAAAAGTGCATAATCCTCAAGCCAGAAGCGGTTTTGTTTTTCAAACGAAATGAATTCATCTGAACTTATATCCACAGCATCGGCGGCTTTTAATATAAGGTTTAATCTGTCTTTGTAAAGGTTACCGTAATCAATTCTGCCGTTATTCTTTTGAATCGGAAGCTCTTTTTCTTCAATATAACCCGAGTTTAACAGCAACATCGGGTCAATATAATAAGGGTTGCCTGCAAAAGCTGAAAAGCATTGGTAGGGACTGTTCCCGAAACCCGTATGTCCTAAAGGCAGAATCTGCCAATAATGCTGACACGACGAAGAAAGAAAATCCACAAAATCATAAGCTTCTTCACCGAATGTACCTATACCGTAATCGGACGGCAAGGCACTTATCGGCAGAAGGATACCGCTTGCTCTCAAAATGAATCATCTCCATTGACATATGTTTTTATTTTGCTATAATTATTTAAAAATATTCATATCGGAGGTCTAATATGGTTAAGCATATTGTATTCTGGAACGTAAGAAACGATGAGAAAAAAGAAGATAATATGACAGAAATGAAAAAACGCCTCACTTCCCTTGTCGGAAAGGTAGACGGTCTTATCAGCGCAGAGGTCGGTTTTAACTTTAATCCTAACGGATACGACCTTGCTTTATATTCAATTTTTAAGGATAAGGAAGCCCTTGACTCATATCAGGTGCATCCCGAGCATCTTAAGGTAAAGGAATTCGTTCATTCCGTTATTACAGACAGATGCGTTGTTGATTTTGAATTCTAAAAGTTAAGACTCCTGACTGCAAATGTCAGGAGTCTTATTTTATACTGATTTTTTGAATTTCTTTTTGATTATCAAAAGCACAACCACACCAAGCAGCGGGAAGATTGCCGCCGTCAGCATACCAACCTTCATTCCGAGCTGTTCAGTTGTTACGGATATCGTCGGGGCAAAATCTGCCGCCCACGCGCTTACCGAAACCTTATCGGCGATGGCACCAAGCATCTGTGGAGCAACGGAAGCTCCGAAATCTCCGCCTGCCGCCATAAGAGCGTATGCCGTAACTCCCGGGTTATCGAATTTTTCTTCCATAAGGATAAGTGTACCCGGCCAGAGCATTGAGGTGCAAAGTCCCGTCAGGATACACGCAAATGTTGCGATAATTGCATTTGGTACAAGGCCCGCAACAAGGTAACACCCGAGAGCACCGATCATACTGACAAAAAGGACGTTCGTAATGTTTTTACCGCGCTTCGCATAAGCCGTTCTTGCAAGACCGAGAAGAACCGCAAAAACCAGCATTCCGAGCACGTCACCTGTTGCTTTCGGAATATTCAGGGCATTTTCCATATAACCTGAAATCCAGTTGGTCATAGTATTTTCTGCCGCACTGCCAAGGAATATGCAGAGAACACAGAGGTACATTCCCCTGTGACGTTTTTTCATTTTTTCGCTTTCTCCGTGTGAAAGATTCATTTCAGGCATCGGTGAAACGCTGAAAAGAACGAAAGAAATTATCGGAAGTGCCGCCCAGAAAAGAGTAAGATACATCCAGTTTTCTGTGCCGAAAAGCTTGAAAAATGCCGTGCTTATAAGGACAACTGTTACTACTCCGTAAGCATAAAGGGAATGGAGCAGGCTCATATCCTTATCGGGCGTTTCAGACGGAATTGCGGCAATAAGCGGACTGAGAAGCACTTCGCAAAGTCCTGCAGCAACAGAAAATATCACTGTTCCCACGATAAGTCCGTAATAGGCATACTGCGGGAAGAAATTCGGAACAAGTGCATAAATCAGAAGCCCCAATGAAGTAAGAAGAGGCATAACCCTTACTGACAGCTTAGGATCGAAATACTTTGTAAAAAAAGTAAAAAGCAAGTCAACTATCAGCTGAGTACAGAAGTTAGTGAGCACAAGAGTTCCGAGAAGAGTATAGGAAATTCCGTACATTTCACGAAAAGTCACAAAAAGCAACGGCGGAAGGCTGAAAACTGACGCCATTGCGAGATATGTAAAATAGCAGGCACGTTTTGTCCTGGTGAAATTTTTGATTGAATCCGACATTTTATCCCCCTCAAATTAATTAAGTCACTCAATTGAGTGCCTTATCTTTTTCTGAAAATCTTTCTTACTGTCCTTTGCCATTTTCTGTAGTATGCTATTTCGAGCATCATCAGTGCTTTGTCATAAAGCATAAATGCAAATATACCAAGCACGACAACAAACGGCAGAAGGTATTTTTCACTTTCTTCAAGCATTTCGGTTGAGATTCCGAAAACAAAAATCATAACACTGTATGCCGCAACAGCCACAACGGTGAAGAAAATGACTTTTAATATTGCCGATATAACCTTTTTAGGTTTATCAAAAAACGGCTTTACAAGCGGATAATAGCCAAGCAAAGCTATATAAATTCCGACTGCTTCCTTGCCCGGTACAACAAGAGCGCTGACAACGGCAGTACCGAAATAAACACTCAAGCCCCATTTCCATCCGCATTCAACAGACATAAAAAGAACAAGCAACGCCGCCATTGCAGGTAAAGCATATGTGAAATACGGCAGGATTGAGGAAGCGAGCATAACAGCCGTTGAAAGAGCAATACACATTCCGCCCAAGGCGGTTTTTAATGTTTTGTTCATTTGAAAGCCTCTCTTAACAGCAACGTATCAGGTCGCCGCCCATGCATTCACAGCAACAGTCCGCACAGCAGAGACCCGTACAGATATCGCAGCCGTCACAACCGCAGGGGTCACAGCAACCGTTGTTTGTGTTCGTGTTTCTTTCCTGACGGTAATGACCCTTCTTTTCTCTGTTGAGCTGTTTGAATGCCGCAGTATATTCAGGATTCTGCGGTTCCATATTGTGGGCACGCTCAAAGCTTTCTGCCGCACTTTCAAGCCATCCGCGACGGTGCTGGATTGTACCTTTGAGGTAAAACCATTCGGCATTACGGCGCTGGTGCGGAATTCCGTCAAGGAGCATTTCAGCGTCATCGATTCTTCCGCTGTTGAGTTTTGCCCTTATATCACCGAATTCGGATGTACCTTCGGTTGTGTTTGCCTCGTAAGTATACTGAGTGTTTGTATTTGCATATGTGTTGCTTCGGTTTTTATTCCCGAAGTTCATCACAATTGTATCATAAGCCGCATTGAGTTCATCCATTTTCTGATAATCGCTGTTATGGATACGTGCAAGTTCTCTGTATGCTTTTTTGACTTCATCAAGGCTTGCACCCTGTTCAAGACCGAGAACCTCATACGGATTTCTCATCTTCTGCGCCTCCTTTTTTCAACACTTTCTGTGTGACTGAATAAACTCCGTCATAAAGTACATTGGTTAATATATCATCAAATCGAAAAATTTTCAATCTTTTATAAAAAATAATCGCTTCGCCGATTGTAAGATTCATCATTTCTTCGCAATATTCCGTGAAATTTTCGTCACCTGCGCGTTTTTTCAACGGGTTGAAACTGCCGTCTTTGATATCGTCCCCACAATCATTGACGGCATCCGTGATATAAACCCACCTGCCGACCATATAGCCGAACTTTTTTAGCGATTCTTTATCTTCACATTCAATATTATGTACAAGAAGTTCGGAAAGCATCACAGCACTCGGATCAGCGGCTTCGTCAAGATTTCCGTTACGCTTTTCAATTTCCTGCTGACGTGCCATCTGCTGTTCGAGCACCTTGCTGACTTCGCCCGTCCTTCTGCAAGCTTTTTTGTAAAGGTGTTTTGCATACGGCATAACAAGTCTGCAAAGGAATCTTTTGAAAAATCCGCTGTCCTGAATATTATCGCACAGCTTATGGTACATCATAAGAATTGTGACATCCGCCGTGTATGCGATGTCCTCGTTATCGCGGTTGCAGTCAAGACATTTTTTTGCAGGGTTAAAAGAACAGTGTGACTGTTTAAATCCGGGGCAACTGCTTCGCACAGCCATTCTTACCATTGCAAAAAACGTAAAATCATAGGAGAGAATGAAACGTGGAATAAATCCGTAACGCTTGCCGAGTGCCTTGCAAAGAGTACAGTATACGCCCTTATAAAGCTCATAGTCTTTGAACTTCATTTCAGGTTTATGCGCTCTTATATAGCCTAACACTTCATTCACTCCTTACAATAAGATTTAAAATAAAACAAACGTTTTGATTTTCCTTCCGCATTCGGGACAGGTTATGTGCCTTACACCGCGCTTTTTACTCAGTCGCAGATGTCTGTCGCACTGAGGACAGGTACGGAAACGGTGCGTCCTTATCTGTGACAGTCTTACTCTGAGTCTTTTCAGTTTTTTGTTCATAACACGTACAAAATCCTGAAAACGGATACGCGCAAGAAAACTTTCAAACTGCTGTGCTTCGTATCTTCTTTTTTCGATATTCTTTGAAAGAAATCTCAAAACGGACACAACAAGAAAGAAAAGCGCAACCGTCCACAAAGAAAAATAAACAAGCCTGTTGAAAGTAAAAAACATTTTTATTCCGTTGAAAAGAAGGTACAAAAACAGTGTAAACATACCAAGTTTGTCAACGCCGTTTCTTCCGTACATAAAAGCTCTGATTTTTTCGATAAAATTCTGCATATAATTACATCCCGAGGAAAATTAATATTTATGTTCATATAATACTATACTTGACAAATCGGGTCAAGGTGTTACAATTTTATTAAATTTTATTAAAAGAAGGATTTCCATGAAGGTTTTTAACAACTTTTCGGAGCTGGTTGGCAACACTCCGCTTATGAAGCTTAATAATTTCTGTAAAAAGAATCAGCTTGATGCAGAGATTTATGCCAAGCTCGAATATTTCAACCCTGCGGGAAGCGTCAAGGACAGAGTCGCTCTTGAAATGATTGATGCGGCTGAGGCTGACGGCAGACTTAAAGAAGGATCTGTCATTATTGAACCAACAAGCGGAAATACGGGTATCGGACTTGCTGCAATTGCGGCAGCAAGAGGATACCGTGCGATAATTATTATGCCCGACACCGCGAGTGAAGAAAGAAGAAAGCTCATCTGTGCATACGGTGCTGAGCTTATACTCATTGAAGGTGCAAAAGGTATGGCAGGTTGCGTTGAAAAAGCAGAAGAACTCAAAGCATCTTTGCCGAACAGTATTATTGCAGGGCAATTCACAAACCCATCCAATCCCAAGGCACATTTCAAAACAACAGCCCCTGAAATTTGGAACGACCTTGACGGCAAGGTTGACGTTTTTGTTGCAGGAATAGGTACCGGCGGCACAATCTGCGGAAACGCAGAATTCCTTAAAGAAAAGAATCCTTCAATAAGTGTTATCGGCGTTGAACCTGCCTCCTCGCCTCTTATAACTCAAGGAAAAGCCGGAGCTCATAAAATTCAGGGAATCGGAGCTAACTTCATTCCCGAAATCCTCAGAACCGAGCTGATTGACGAAATTATTACCGTGAGCAACGATGACGCATATGATTTTGCACGTCGGGTTGCTGAATGTGAGGGTGTGTTCGTCGGAATTTCTTCAGGTGCGGCGCTTTTTGCCGCTACGAAAATTGCGAAGCGCGAAGAAATGAAAGGAAAGAAAATTGTCGTAATCTTCCCTGACGGAGGTTCAAGGTATCTTTCTACTCCTGATTTTATATAAACAAAAAAAGTCCGGTTTCCCGGACTTTTTATTTTTTTAAAACATTTTAACAACCTTATACGCTGTAATTGTTTTTGGATTTTTCTTAGAAAGCTTTCCGTTATAATGGATTTCAAGAGTGTCGCCTACAACAAGGTCTTCACGCGAAATCTCGTTGCCGTCCTTATCGTAAATCTTCTCGCCGTCCTTGAACTTAATGTAAATTCCGTTCTTGTCATAAAGCTCGGAATACACACCGCCGAGGTCCTGAACCTCAACTATAAATTCACCTTCAAGACTTTTGATGCTGTATGTAGCCTGAACTGTTGCAACCTCTTCAGAATCCTCTGATCCGCAAGCAACACAAGCAAAAAGCATAAGAACCGCAAGTAACAAAGCTGCTGTTTTTTTCATAAGCAAACCTCTTATCTCCAACATACTCTGACTGTTACGCCGTCTTCTTCAAGGAAGAATTTAGCCTTTGCAGCCTTTGATTCGTACTCTTCGACTGAAGACATTTCAACGAATGAGATCGGACGTGTTGAGCCGCCAGCTGTGTTATTGTGAATCTTGTCAACCTTCTTAAGACCTTCTATAAATGCCTGTGCCATTTCAGGTGTCTTGAGGGTAAGCTTTGAGTCAACACGAAGACGGTTTGTATAATCCTTGTTTACATTGTATTTTGCGAATGCAAGTGTGCCGGGAACAAAGCCTGTGCACCACCATGTATTTGAGGGGTTTCTTGAAAGAATAAGCTTATATTCGTTTGAGTTTTCTGTTCCGCACTGGTAAACATTCATACTCTGAAGAAGCTTTGTTTCATCGTCTGCGCAGTTATAGTGAGTGCTCGGAGATGATGTTTCAGGTCTGTTATAAATACCGATTTCAGCACCTACAAGAACAAGGCCGTACTGACCCTTCCAATACTGAATCATCCACTGAAGTCCGTCATAATCGAAGTATACACGCATTGTGTCGTACGAAATTGCAAGAATAGGAGCAGAAGCGTCATAGATTTCGTTATAACCGTACTGTCTCTGCCATGCATCCTCAGCTGTGATAAAGCATTTCTCTGTTGTTGAATATTTGAAGCCGAAAAGACCTGTATCTTTACCTTCATCGTTTTTGATGGTAAGATTTCCCTTTTCGTCAATTATAACGTTGTCCTTCACTACAGACTGAACCGCTTCAATGACATCCTTCATTGAAGGTGCAGGTCTTGAGTTATCAATCTGCTCTTTGTCGGTGCTCGGTCTGTTATTATTTGAGCCGCCTGAGCTACCACCGTTTGAGCCGCCGTTCGGTCTGTTGTTAGAACCGCCTGAACTGTCGCCGTTTGAACCGCCTGAGCTGCCGCCGTTTGAACCGCCTGATGCACCGGGAACCTGAACAAGGTTTCCGTCCTTATCATAAACTTCGTAGTTGCCGCTGTCGTTGTTTGTTCCCCACTTTGTACCGCAGTCACCACAAGTGAAAAAGCCCTTATCATCGGGACCTGTGAAGTTAGTTGACTGACATACAGGACAGCCCTGTGTGCTCATTGTGTCGTCAAGAGCAAAGGGATCGTTTGTTGTTTCTTCGGGAATATCAGCTTTACCAACAAAGCTGCATCCCGGTAATACGGTAAGAGCCATCAAAGTAATAATTCCGATTACAGCGATTGCTCTTAAGATTCCATTCTTAGTGAACATCTCTATTTACCTCCAAGTCATTTGGATAAATTATAACATAACCAAAATCAAATTTCAACACAAACTGACAAATAAATATATTGACTAAAATTGGAAACAAATATATAATATTTTTGTATGTATTATATTATGAGGTGTTTATATGAACTACACAAATGACAAAAAGCTCCTGAAAATTGTCGATAATTTCCCGTTTGAGGGTGAACTTGTTGAAATCAAGCCCACCGGTTCAGGCCACATCAACAGCACATTTCTTGTTACCTGTTCAGACTCAAATATGAACTATCAGTACATTCTTCAGCTTATCAACCCCAATGTTTTCAAAAAACCTGATGAGCTTATGTCTAACGTTATGAACGTTACAAGCTTCTTAAGAAACAAGATTATCCTTGACGGCGGTAATCCCGAAAGAGAAACTCTCACTTTCCTTTATACTAAGGATAACACACCTTACTACAAAGACGAAAACGACGCTTGCTGGAGAGCATACAATTACATCGGCAACTGCACAACATTTGACAAAGTTGACGAACCCATCAAGATGCTCCGTTCAGCAAAGGCTTTCGGCATTTTCCAGAAAAGACTTGCCGACTACCCTATCGATAATCTTTTCGAAACAATTCCGAATTTCCACAACACACCTGCACGTTACGAGGCTTTCAAAGAATCCATTGAAAATAATCTTTCAGGCAGACTTGACGAAGCAAAGGAAGAAATCGAATTTGCTCTTTCAAGAGAAGCTGATGCTTCAAAGCTTACAGATATGATCAAAACAGGAGATCTCCCCGTCCGCGTTACTCACAACGACACAAAGATCAACAACGTTCTTTTTGACAAAATCACAAACGAGGCTTTCTGCGTTATCGACCTTGATACGGTTATGCCAGGTCTCTCACTCTACGACTTCGGTGACAGCATCCGTTCAGGTGCTGTTACATCCGATGAGGATGAAAAAGACCTTGATAAATTCAACCTTGATATTGACCTTTACAATGCATATGCAGAAGGTTTCCTTGCAGAAGCTGCAGAGTCACTTACACAGAACGAAGTTGATAACCTTGTTTTCTCTGCAAAGCTTATGACGCTTGAGTGCGGTGTGCGTTTCCTTACGGACTTCCTTAACGGCGACGTTTACTTCAAGACTGATTACCCCGAACATAACCTTGTAAGATGCCGTACACAATTCAAGCTCGTAAGAGAAATTGAAGCACACTACGACGAAATGTACAAGGCAACAGCCGAGCTTTACAGGAGGGCTTTGCTTGAAAAATAAGAAACTCAGTATTCTTATCGCCTGTGCGCTCGTTGTCGTTATCGCCGTCGCCGCTGTTGTTGTCGCACCGCTTATAAGGAACGCGTCAGAAAACAGCACCATCCGCAAATATACTTCGCAGAACCTTAAAAACGTGGATAACGTTATTCTGCTCTCTCACTGTGCAGAAATTGACGGCATGACAAATTCCGTTGCAGGTGTTAAGGAAGCTGTACGGCTTGGTGCAGATGCTGTCGTTGTTGACCTTTGTTTCAGGAAAGACGGTACACCCGTTATCACTGATAACTACGAAAACAGCGAATCTGCCACTACGCTTGAAGAGCTTTTTGTTGCAATGAACGCTGACGGTTTCAAAGAAACAATCCTTTATCTTAACATCGTTCAGCTTTCTGAAATGAACAAGCTCAACACTGTTACAATCAACCATAATATGGTCGGTCGCACATTTATCTCAGGTATTGACAAAACGCATTACGGAATGATTACCACAGACAGCACAATTATTCCGTTTCTGCTGAAATATGAATTGACTAAAGAAGATAAGGATGCTATTGCGGAAGGAAGCTTTTCGGCACCGGAATGTATTGCAGAATACGGCGCAAGCGGACTTGAAATCAGTGCAAAGGATGCAACGCCCGAAGTAATCAGTGCCCTGAACGATTTCGGAATTCCGTTCATCGTTTCGGGAATTGATTCGGTTGAAAGCTTCTGTGAACCGCTTCTCAACGGAGCATCCACCGTTTTTGTGAACGACATTGAAAAGTATTCAAAAATACTTGACGACTGGACAATCTCTATGCAGGAAAGACACAGCATTTCTGTTGAGCAATCTTTAGCTGAATTAAAAAAGAATAAGCAATAAACAAAAACAGCGTATTTATGAAAACTCATAGATACGCTGTTACTGTTTTTACTGACTTTTATGACAATTTATGAATAAACAAACCGCTCAGAAGCTTAGGTTCGAACCAGGTTGATTTAGGCGGCATAAGCTCCCCTGCATCCGCAATATCCATAAGATCGTCAAGCGTTGTCGGATACATTGAAAATGCAATCTTCATATCCGTGTTTACTCTTCTTTCAAGCTCGCCGAGTCCGCGGATACCGCCGATGAAGTCGATACGCTTGTCTGTCCTCGGATCTTCGATACCGAAAATCGGAGCAATAACATTCTTCTGAAGGATTGAAACATCAAGCTGATCAACGGGATCATTCGAATTGAACGTGCCTTCCTTAGCTGTAAGCTTATACCATGTGCCATCAAGAAGCATACCGAAAGTGTGCTTTGCTTCCGGCTTGTAAGCTTCTGTACCGACAGCTTCAACATCAAACACTTCCGCGATTTTTGCCATAAATTCTTCGTTCGTATAACCGTTGAGGTCTTTCATTACGCGGTTGTAGTCCATAATTTCAAGCTCGTTCCTCGGGAAAAGAACTGCAAGGAAGAAATTAAACTCCTCTTCACCCGTGTAATCGGGATTCTGCTCACGGCGCATCCTGCCGACCTTTACAGCAGAAGCAGCTCTGTGGTGACCGTCCGCGATGTAGAGATAATCAATAGCTGCAAACTTTTCTGTAAGAACCGCCAAAGTTTCGGGGCAGTCAATCACCCACACGGTGTTGCTCACTCCGTCAGATACAAAGTCGTAAACAGGCTCGTGCTCTGCCTTCCATTTTTCAACAAGATTGTTAATAAAATCATCCTCACGGTAGGTAAGGAAAATCGGACCTGTGTTAGCATCACAATAATCGACGTGGTTGATTCTGTCAGCTTCTTTGTCGGCACGTGTAAGCTCATGCTTTTTTATAATATTATTGATATAATCATCAATTGCCGTACATCCTACAAGACCAGTCTGGCTTCTGCCGTTCATAATCTGTCGGTAGATGTAAATACAAGGATTTGCATCCGCCTTGCAGATACCGTCAGTTACGAGTTTATCAAGATTTTCTCTTGCCTTGAGATAAACAGATTTATCGTAAATATCAATATTCTTATCAAGGTCAACTTCAGCCTTATCAACATGAAGAAATGAATAGGGCTTGCCTTTTACCATTTCTCTTGCTTCATCGCTGTTCATAACGTCATATGGTAAAGCGGCAACGGCCTCAGCTTTTTCGGGCACGGGACGTATTGCCCTGAACGGCTTAAATTTTGCCATAAAGACTCTCCTTTAAGAAAGATTGGTAATAATTTTACTATACCCAAAAAACTTTGTCAATAATTTATCAAAAAAAGAAAAGCTGCTTTTTCAAGCAGCTTATTGTTTATTCGTCAATGCCAAGCAACCAGTTTACACTTACATCAAGCGCAAGAGCAATCGCTTTGAGTTCATAATCCGTTACACCTCTGAGCTGACCTTCAAGCTTAGAAAGACCGGATGCATTAAGATCGATTCCGCTGACCTGAAGCTGAGCAAGAAGATCCTTCTGCTTCATGCCGATTGCTTTTCTCTGCTTCTCGACCTTAGCGCCGATAATATTCATATCGCCAAGCTCCTGTTTTCTTGTTCTCATTCAAACTCACCTTCTGCCGTGAACATAATTTGCTTATACATTTTAACACTTTAGTTTAAATATCTCAATAGCAACTTTACTTTTTCGCAAAAATTTAGAGATTTGACCATATCAGTACCAATTCCAATAGACAAAATTAGACACTTTTATCACTTTGTATCACAAAAAGTAAAAATTCAAACATTTTTTATGTTTTGTCATATATTGTAAATTAATTTCCTATGTGTTATAATGTTGGAAAATTTCAATTGAAAGCGGTGCTTTGAATGAATGATTTAAAGAATCGTAACCTTACAATGCTCACTGACTTTTATGAGCTTACCATGGCTAACGGTTACTTCATTAACGGAAAAGGCGACGAAATCACACAGTTTGATATGTTTTTCAGAACCGTTCCCGACAACGGCGGTTTTGCGATTATGGCAGGTGTTGAACAGCTTTCGCAATACCTTGAAAATCTTAAATTCACGGAAGACGATATTGAGTATCTTCGCAAAAGAGGTTTTGGCGAAGAATTCCTTGAATATCTTCGTAATTTTGAATTCAAGTGTGATATTTACTGTGTGCCCGAGGGAACACCCATCTTCCCCCGTGAACCAATCGTTACAGTTAAAGGTCCTGCAATTCAGGCACAGTTTATTGAAACAATGCTCCTTCTTGCAATCAACCATCAGAGCCTTATTGCAACAAAAGCAAACAGGCTTGTACGCGCTTCCCAGGGCAGAGCAATAATGGAATTCGGCTCAAGACGTGCACAGGGCTTCGACGGTGCAGTTTACGGTGCACGGGCTTCATACATCGGCGGTTGCGCAGGTACAGCCTGTACAATTTCCGACCGTGAGTTCGGTGTTCCTGCACTTGGCACAATGGCACACAGCTGGGTTCAGCTTTTCGAAACAGAGCTTGACGCTTTCTGTGCTTATGCCAAGGCTTATCCGGACAGCTGTACACTTCTTGTTGATACATATGACGTTCTTAAATCCGGTGTACCGAATGCAATTGAAGCTTTCAAAAAAGAAGTACTCCCCCGCGGATTCAGACCCAAGGGAATAAGAATCGACAGCGGTGACATCACATACCTTTCAACAAAAGCAAGAAAGATGCTTGACGATGCAGGTTTCGAGGACATTAAAATCATCGCTTCAAACTCACTTGACGAATACATTATAAGAGATATGCTCCGTCAGGGTGCACAGGTTGATTCTTTCGGCGTTGGTGAAAGACTTATCACAGCTTCCTCAACCCCTGTTTTCGGCGGTGTTTACAAGCTCGTTGCAGTTGAGAGTGACGGCGTTATGAAACCGAAAATCAAGCTCAGCGAAAACGTTGCAAAGGTTACAACCCCGGGTGCAAAAAACCTCTGGCGACTTTACGATAACGAAACTGGCAAAGCCATTGCCGACCTTATCACTCTGGCTGATGAGGTTATTGACGATACACAGCCTTATGAGCTTTTCGACCCTGACGTTACATGGAAAAGAAAGACTGTTGAAAATTACACGGCACGTCCCCTTCTTCAGCCGCTTTTCATCGGCGGTAAATGTGTTTATGATTATCCCGCTATTGAAACAATCCGTGCGTACTGTGCAGAGCAGGTTGATACTCTCTGGGACGAGGTAAAACGTTTTGAAAACCCGCATAACTACTACGTCGATATGTCTCAGGCACTCTGGGATATGAAGAATGAGATGATTAATAAATACAAGCCAAGATAAAAAATTCCTCAGCAGCTTAAAACTGCTGAGGATTATTTTTGTCATTATTCGGATTTTAAACCGTAGCAGATATTGATTTTTGCACGAAGTACTTCTTTAATGCAGTCAACTGCACCGCGCATATAAATCTTCGGGTCAAAAACTTCGGGATCTTTTTCAAATTCAGCCTTTATACCGTTTGTGTATGCCTGACGAAGCTCGGTTGCAAAGTTTATCTTGCTTATACCTGCGGCGATACAGTCGCGAAGCACGTCATCCGAAAGACCTGAAGCGCCGTGAAGAACAAGCGGAGTGCTGATTGCCTCGTGAATTTCTTTAATTCTCTGCACGTTGATTTTCGGCTCACCCTTGTAAATACCGTGCGCTGTACCGACACCGATTGCAAGAGTGCTGACGTTTGTACGGCGGACAAATTCTTCAGCTTCAGTCACGCTTGTGTATGAAGCTTCCATATCCGTGTCGCCCTCTTCCTTGCCGCCGATTGTGCCGAGCTCACCCTCAACCGAAACGTCCATAGGAAGTGCATAGTCAGTTACTTCCTTTGTATATTTCACGTTATCCTCAAAGCTCATTGCACTTCCGTCGTACATAACGGAAGAAAATCCGCTTGCAATACATCTTTGAGCAAGTGCAAGGCTGTTGCCGTGGTCAAGGTGAAGAGCGTAGACAACGGGACAGTCTGCCATAAGCTCACGCATCATTGCAGGATAAATCGCAACTCCTCCGTAATTGAGGGTACGCGGAATCATCTGCACAATGACAGGAAGGCGCATTTCGTGCATAATTTCCGAAACTGCCATAGCTGATTCAAGATTATCAATATTGAATGCAGGGATTGCATAACCTTCCTTTGAGGCTCTTTTCATAAGTCTTGCTGATGAAATTACCATAAAACTTCACTATCCTTTAAAGTCAATAACCTTTCGGCTGTCAAGAATATAAACAACGCCCGAAACAAGCGATATCAACGCTGTTATGCCGAGAAGTATATTTGAGATAAGCGGCATTGGCAAGCCGAGACCGAACACGGTGTCTGCTTCGCCTATTAACATAATGGAAACAAGCGAAACCATCTGGAACACTGTTTTTATTTTACCACCGATATTCGCAGGTATTACAACGCCCTGTGCAGCGGCAATAAGTCTTACCGACGTTACGGCAAACTCACGGGTCAGCATAATCATCACGATCCAGATATTGCAGAGTCCGTCCTGCATAAGTGCAAGGAAGCCCGCCGTTACAAGCATTTTATCGGCTATCGGGTCAAGGAGTTTGCCGAAATTTGTAACAATATTATTCTTTCTTGCCAGTTTTCCGTCAATGGCATCAGTAATTGCGCCGACAGCGAAAATAAAGGCAGAAATAAGCATTTTGTATTTTATATTCAGAAAGTATATTACAAGAAACAAGGGTGCAATAAACATTCTGAACAAAGTAATTTTATTAGGTGTATTCATTATCTGGCCTCACCAAGCAAATCATATTCATCGAAATCGAAAATTCTTACGTCAGCAAAATCGCCGATTTCAAGATTCTTTGCACTTGTAAATTTAACAACGGAATCAATTTCGGGAGCATCCATATAAGTTCTGCCTATGTAGCTGTCTGTATAAGAATCATACTCCTCAACAATTGTCTTATATGTATTTCCGATCTTTGCGTTGTTCTTTTCTTCCATAATCGCGAGCTGATCCTGCATAATTATATCGCCGCGGTTCATTTTCACGTCGTCCTCAAGCTGGTCGTCCATATCGTAAGCAGGCGTACCCTCCTGAGCTGAGAAAGAGAAGCAGCCAAGGCGGTCAAATTCGATTTCATTGACGAATGTTGCAAGGTCTTCGAAAGCTTCGTCATCCTCGCCCGGGAAGCCGACGATGAAGGTTGTGCGGATAACAACATCGGGAATTTCGGTTCTCAGCTTTTCGATTGTATTTCTTATGTCATCGCTTGTACCTCTGCGGTTCATCGCTTTGAGGATTCTGTCATTAGCGTGCTGAAGAGGAAGATCGATATAATTAACAATCTTTTCCTGATTTTTGATTGTTGCAATAAGCTCGTCCGTAATTCTGTCGGGATAACAATAGAGAAGTCTTATCCATTCGATTCCGTCGATTCCGCAGAGTTCATTAAGAAGCTCGGGAAGCTTGAGCTCACCGTAAAGATCAAGACCATAGCTCGTTGTATCCTGTGCGATAACAATAAGCTCCTTTACGCCGACTTCTGCAAGCTGCTTTGCCTCATCAATGATGATTTCCATCTTACGCCTTCGCATATCGCCTCTGATTGTCGGAATTGAACAGTAAGTACATCTGTTTGAACAACCGTCAGCTATCTTCAGATATGCCCAATGCTCAGGGGTTGTGAGGATACGCTGACCGTCAAGGGGTAACTCAGACTGCGGCGGGAAGCTTTCTACCAGCTCGGCTGTAGACATAACCTCATCAATCACATCAAGGATTTTTCCGTTTGCGCCGATACCGATTACTGCATCAACCTCGGGAATTTCCTTTGCAATTTCTTCCTTGTGGCGCTGAGCGAGGCAACCCGTAACGATAATCTTTCTTACGATGCCTTCATTTTTAAGCTCAACTGTATCGAGGATATTTTCAATTGCTTCCTTTTTGGCATCGTCAATGAAACCGCAGGTATTAATAATCACAACATCGCAACCGTCAACATAGTCAACAATCGTATGACCTGCTTCATCAATAAGAGCCAGCATACGCTCGGCATCGACCTGATTTTTCGGACAGCCGAGAGATATCAAACCTATCTGATAACCCATAATATCACCTTAATATTCTTCAAAATATTCGTCTGACGAAAATTCCCTCATAGCCTGACGGATATCCCCGAAAGAATAGCCCAGACGTACGAGCGCGGCAACAACCTTTTGCCGAGATTTGTCGTCAACTAATTTATTATAATATTTTTTTTGAATAATATCAACTATTGTTTGAATATTATCTGTATCATTTTCATTTTCGTACTCTTCGAGCACTTCATTTATAGTTTCCGAGGCTATTCCTCGCCTGAAAAGTTCACTTTTTACACGGTTTTTTCCGTATTTTTTTCTTTCAAACAACTCACGGGTAAGATTTTCGGCATAACGACGGTCATTCACAAGTCCCAAATCAAGGAGTTTTTCAACTGCAGTATCAACCGAATTTTCGTCATACTTCCTTGAAAGCTTGTTACGAAGCTCCCTTTCGGAATGGTCGCGAAGATCAAGGCTGAACATTGCGCTGTTAAAAGCAAGGCGGGAGCCTGCCGCCTCTTTGAAGGCAGCAAGGTTCCCGTCGTCAATTTCGTCACCTGAAATATAGCCTGATGAAAACCAGAAATCTTCATCGACCGTCAGCAGGTATTCGCCGTCAATATGAATATGTATCTTTGTGCCTTTTCCTTGTTTAGCCGTAATTTTCATTAATCATCAACCGCTATATCAAGCTTAGCCTTTGCAGATGCTTTTGTTACGGGGGCTGCTGGAGCCGCAGGAGCAACAGGTGCCGCAGGCATTACAGGCTTTACGCCTTTCTTTGAAGAAGCTTTTCCCATCTGTGCAAGCTTGTCCATATTTTCTCTGATCTTCTGCTCGAGTTCAGCCATAAGCTCAGGATCGTTTTTGATAAGTTCTTTAACGTTATCTCTGCCCTGACCGAGTCTTGTTTCACCGTAGGAGAACCAAGCACCACTCTTGTTGATTATGTCAAGAGAAACTGCAATATCAAGAATTTCGCCGACTTTCGAGATTCCTTCGCCGAACATAATATCAAATTCAGCCTCTTTGAACGGAGGAGCAACCTTGTTTTTAACAATCTTTACTCTTGTTCTTGCTCCGATGAATTCACTGCCTGAAGCTTTGAGAGCTTCAACCTTGCGGACATCCATTCGCATTGAAGCATAGAACTTGAGTGCACGTCCACCCGTTGTTGTTTCAGGGTTACCGTACATAACACCAATCTTCTCACGGAGCTGATTAATAAATATTATAATAGTATTAGACTTGTTGATTGCACCTGCAAGCTTTCTTAAAGCCTGTGACATAAGTCTTGCGTGCTGACCGACGTGTGAATCGCCCATTTCGCCTTCGATTTCAGATCTCGGTACAAGAGCTGCAACAGAGTCAACAATAACAATATCAATAGCACCCGAACGTACAAGCGCTTCTGTAATTTCGAGTGCCTGCTCACCGTTATCCGGCTGAGCAACAAGAAGAGAATCAACATCTACGCCAAGGTTAGCCGCATAAACGGGATCAAGAGCGTGTTCAGCATCGATGAAAGCTGCCTCGCCGCCTGCCTTCTGTGCCTCAGCGACAGCGTGAAGAGCAAGAGTTGTTTTACCTGAAGATTCAGGTCCGTATATTTCAATAATTCGTCCTTTTGGAAGACCGCCGATACCTGTTGCAACGTCAAGTGAGAGTGAACCCGTTGAAATTGCTTCAACCGTCATACCTGCATTCTGACCAAGACGCATAACTGTTCCTTTACCGTACTGCTTTTCAAGCTGCGCAATTGCGGTTTCCAATGCCTTTTGTTTATCTGCCATAGTAATACCTCCGTAGGGTGGCGGTAATAATCCGAACCATGTTTTTTATCGGATGATTTCCGCCATTTCTTTGTTAAAATACTCGCCAATCCGCAAGGATTGGCTGCGTTTTTGCCTTGAACTGCCAAAAATCCTCTCGATAAAAAATCTTCGACCTGAAAGCTGAGGATTTTAAGATGATTTTTGGATATTGAGAGTACCGATAGGCTGACGCCTTTCAAACCCAAAAAGCGCCGAAAACTCGCTCTCAGGCAGGTTTGGATTACTACCGTCACCCTACCGTACAAATGTTCGATGAATGTATTATACATTAAGCAAAAGAAAAAATCAATAGTATTTTTCTAAATATTTTTTAAAATAAAATAAAAATTGTTTTGAAAAAAGGTTGATTTTTTCGAAAATATCTGTTATTATGTACGACGTTGTTTAGTATTCGTAAGTAAAAAGGAGGTGCCGACTATGGCAAAATGCGAATTCTGCGGCAAAGGTGTTTCTTTCGGTATTCAGGTTTCTCACTCACACAGACGTTCAAACAGAACATGGAAGCCGAACATTAAGCGTGTTAAGGCAGTTGTTAACGGTTCTCCGCGCAAGGTATATGCTTGCACACGTTGTTTACGTTCAGGTAAGGTAACACGTGCCGTTTAATGCACATGATGATACAGAGGCTGTCTTTTGACAGCCTCTTTGTCTTTCAACGGAGGTTTTTATGGCAAGTTTCAAGTCATTTATCAATATATTAAGAAGGAAGTTGTTCTTTTTCATCGTGTGGCCTCTCGCCTTCAGGCTGTTCTCATTCAAGCCGATTGACGAAAAGCTCGTCCTTTTTGCATTCAGCAAAAATTATACAAGTATGCCCGACAATCTTACGGGGCTTTACGAATACCTTAAGAATAAGGGTTACAACTGCAAAATTATGCAGGCTCCGCAGAATGCCGTCAAACGCATACTTTTTGACATCACATTCCAGAAATATTACGCAAGATGTAAATGTGTTTTCATTACGGACAACTTTGATCCCCTTTATGCTCACAAGCCTAACAAGGGTACAAAGGTAATCCAGCTCTGGCACGCTTGCGGTGCTTTCAAAAAATGGGGTTATTCCACTCTCGACCTCGCCTGGGGCGGCAGCCGTGAGGATATGCTACGTTTTCCGATGCATAACACCTATACAGACGTATTCGTTTCTGCTGAAAGTGTTATCCCCTGCTACGCCGAAGCTTTCGGCTGTGACGAAAAAATCATCAAGGCTTTGGGCACACCGAGAACGGACGTTTATTTCGATAAAGAATTCGTTAAATCCCGCCGTGAGGAATTACTGAAAGCTTTCCCTGCAATCGGCAACAGGAAAATCATCCTTTATGCTCCGACTTTCAGAGGCAACTCACCTGAGGAGTCATACAACGACCAGCCGCTTGATTACGCTTTCCTTAAGGAAACGCTCGGCAAGGACTACGCTCTCGTGCTCAAGCTTCATCCGTTTACGGCAAAGAAATACAAGCTTACCGAAGAACAGGAGAAGAAATTCGGCGATTTTGTTCTTGATGCTTCAAATTCTCTTTCGGTCGAAACTGCACTCTGTGCGGCTGACTATCTTATCGCAGACTATTCTTCATTGATTTTTGAATATGCTTTGCTCGATAAGCCGATGATTTTCTTTGCATATGACCTTGAAAAGTACAAACGTGACAGAAGCTTCTATTTTGAATACGAAAGCTTTGTCCCGGGACGTATCGTTATGACAAACGAAGAAATTGCCGCATCGATTCTCAGCGACAGCTGTCAGCAGGAAAAGATTGCGGACTTCAGAAATAAATATATGAGTGCGTGCGACGGCAAATGTATAGAAAGAATTGCCGAATACGCTGTGAGGTAACAATATGAAAATAATGATTGCATCCGATATACACGGTTCTGCTTTTTACTGCAGAAAAATGATTGAGGCATTTGAGAGAGAAAATGCCGAAAAGCTTCTTTTGCTTGGCGATATTCTTTACCACGGACCGAGGAACGACCTTCCGAAGGAATATGCACCAAAAGAAGTTATTTCAATGCTCAATCCCCTTGCTGATAAGCTTCTCTGTGTTCGCGGTAACTGCGACACCGAGGTTGACCAGATGGTGCTTGATTTTCCCGTACTTGCTGAATATGCTATTCTTTACGTTGGCGAAAAAATGATTTTTGCAACTCACGGACACGTTTTCAATCCGTCAAATCCGCCCAAAATCAGGAAAAACGATATCCTTCTTAACGGACACACACACGTTCCTGCATTTGAGGTTACGGATAAATTCACATATGTAAACCCGGGCTCAGTTTCCATTCCTAAGGAAAACAGCGAACACGGATATATTATTCTTGAGGATAATAAGCTTTCCTGGAAGAATCTTGAGGGTGAGATTTACAAAGAAGAAACCATCTAATTCCCCACAAGCATCAGGATTTCGTCAACCGTCAGGTGCGGTTGGAGGGCTTTATTGATTGAAACGGCTATTATTTTGGATGCGCGTTCAACGACGAGGTCAATTTCACGCGGTGTGATTATCATTTCCTTGTTTTCTTTTCGCGAAATTTCTGTTTCATTATCCGTAAGGTCATTGACAAGGGTCTGTGCATCAACAACCGTCGGGATTCCCATTGAAATTACAGGTACACCAAGAGTTTCTTTGTTGACAGCTGCTCTTGCGTTTCCGACGCCTGAACCGGGAATTATCCCTGTGTCTGACATCTGTATTGTATTACCGAGCCTTGCAAGTTTTCTTGCGGCGAGAGCATCGATTACAATCACGGCACACGGGTTTATGGATTTGACTATACCTTTTATTGATTCTGCCGTTTCGATCCCCGTTTTGCCGAGAACTCCCGGAATAAAACCTGCTACGGGGCGAAGTTCGCCCAGACCGATGCTTTTTGAAAGCTCGTCCGTGATGTGACGGGTAGCAAGCACCATATTTACGCTTTCGGGTCCTATCGCATCGGGTGTTATGTCCGTATTTCCGAGCCCTACAACGAGTACCGTACCTTTTTGGGGAATAAGCATTTTAAGCTCGTCGCTTATTGCGATAACAGTTTCTTCATCTAGAACAGCAGTATTTATCAGTGAAGGTATTTCTGCGGTTACATAACTGCCTACGGGTTTACCCAGGCTCTTTGCCCCTGTCTCGTCAGTTATCCTTATTCTGGTGAAAACAACTGCGTTTTTTTCGTACGTTTCACTCTCTACACCGTCGGGAATTCTCTCTTTTAAAAGCTCGTGTCTTTCGAGCGCAAGGTCTGTTCGGAAGTCCATACAATCACCCACAAAAATTTTTAAAAAATTTCAAAAAAATACTTGCAATTTTATGCTTTTAATGATATGATTACTAACTGTGTAATGCATTAAAGGAGGTGGAATGATGCCTAACATCAAATCAGCAAAGAAAAGAGTACTTGTAAACAAGACAAAGGCTGCTCGTAACAAGTCAAGAAATTCAGCTCTCAAGACAGCTATCAAAAAGGCTAACGCTGCTGCTGCAGCTAACTCACCTGATAAAGAAGCTGCTGTTAAGTTTGCTATCAAGAAGGTAGATCAGGCTTGTGCTAAGAATCTTCTCCACAAGAACAACGCTGCCAGAAAGAAGTCAGCTCTCGCTAAGCTTCTTGCAGACTAATTGAGATTAACAATACGGACGGATTGTATATCCGTCCTTTTGTTTTTTATATCAAAATTTCCTTGACTTTATTTCCTTACTGTAATATAATTAGTGTAAACAAAATTCAGGAGGTACTATCCCATGTGTGATACACTTAAAAAGATTCTTAAAGTTGTAGGTATTATCGCTGCTATCGCTGCTGTTGCTGCAGGCGTTTATTTGCTCATCACTAAGGTTCTTCCCTGCAAGAATAAGGTTGAAGAAGACGACCAGAGCGATTACGTTTCATGCTCATGCTGCGACATCGACGATCCCGTACCTGTTGAAGCATAAATGATATACAGTATTTTAAGGAGTAGGTTTTTCCTGCTCCTTTTTTATTTTGTTCCTGAACGGGTTACAAACGAAACAAGGAGTCCACTGATTATTGCCGCGGTTATTCCTGCAGAGCCTGAGCTCAGTGGCCCCGTGACAATGCCGAGCCAGCCTGTTTCATTAATCATTTCTCTTGTCCCCTTTGCGAGTGCATATCCAAAGCCTGTAAGCGGTACTGTTGCACCGCAGCCTGCAAAATTAACAAGATGCTGATACAGCCCGAGTGCTTCAAGCAAAACTCCGAGCACGACAAAGCAGACAAGTATACGCGCAGGAGTGAGTTTTGTTAAATCTATTAAAAGCTGACCTGCAACGCAGATTGTACCTCCGACTAAAAAAGCCCATAAAAAATCCATAAAATCACCCTGTTTATATTGTTTTTGGAAAAGAGGGTTATATTCAGTCTAAAAAATGTAAAATTATGAATATTTAATAAATTTAAACAGTCAGTAAAAAAGCTTTAGAAGAGAACCGTTTTCCGTCACCAAAAAATTCATATCTTCGGGAGACGAAACGTCTCCCCTACAGACACGCCTGAAGCTGTTTCGTAGGGCACGACGTTTACGACGTGCCGATATCCTTCAAAATTTACGGTGTGTCGCAAGCGTCACACCCTACAAGAACAGCTTTAGATATGTATACACACCGAATCGATATGGTGTAAGTTAATTAATTATCAGCAGCAAATTTTAAAAATACCGATTGGTACAAAAACTTATTTAAAATATAGTGATATTAGGATTAATTTCTATTGACTTTAGCGTGTTAACGTGTTAGTATAGTAGCACATTATTAATCGGAGGGATTATTATGAAAAAGTTTTTAGCAATTATTCTCGCAATCGTAACAGTTCTTTCAGTTCTTGCATTTGCAGGCTGCTCAAAGAAAGAAGAAGAAAAGCCCAATAACGGCGACGTTGTTGAAGCAACAGGCGAATTGGCAGAAATCAAAGAAAAAGGCAAACTCATCGTTGGTATCACAGAGTATCCTCCCATGAACTTCAAAGATGAAAACGGCGAATGGACAGGTTTTGATACAGAGCTTACATACGCTTTTGCTGAGAAGATCGGCGTTGACGTTGAGTTCGTTGTTCTTGCTGACTGGGGCGCAAAGTTCACAGAGCTTAAGTCAGGTTCAATCGACTGCGTATGGAACGGTATGACAATCACAGACGAAGCTCTTAAGAACGCTTCTGTTTCTGACGTTTACCTCAAGAACTCACAGGTTGTTGTTCTTCCTGCTGACAAGGCTGCTGCAGTCAAGACAGTTGACGATCTCAAGAATCTCACATTCGCAGTTGAAGAAGGTTCTGCAGGTCAGTCAATCGCTGAAGATAACAAGCTTAAGACTGTTGCATCAAAGGATATGGCTATGGCTCTCGTTGAAGCATCAAGCGGCGCTTGCGACGGTTGTATCATCGACAAGACAATGGCTGAAGCTACAGTCGGCGAAGGCACAAGCTACGAAAAGCTTGCTGTTTCAATCACACTCAGCACAGAAGAATTCGGTGTTGCTTTCAGACAGGATTCAAACCTTACAGCTGAATTCAACACATTCCTTAAGGACTATCAGGCAAGCGGCGACTTCGCAAAGCTTGCAGCTAAATACGAAGTAAACATCGAAGAATAATTTCAATCAAAACTTAAAATCAAAAGGCAGGAAGTCATCGGCTCCCTGCCTTTCGGATGTCTTAAGTTTCATTAAGAAGGGTTTTTATTTATGTTTTTAACGGTAACTCAGGCTTTATTGGAAGGTTTCGCCACGACGCTTGAACTTTTCATAATGACCTTGATTTTCGCTTTGCCGTTGGGTCTTATTATCAGCTTCGGCTCAATGAGCAAAATCAAACCAATCAAATGGTTTGTACGTACTTTCGTCTGGATTATAAGAGGTACTCCCCTTATGCTCCAGCTTATCATTATTTTCTACGTCCCCGGTATGGTCGGTATGTGGGCAAGAGACCAGGAAACAACTAACGTCTTTATTGAATGGCTTGCAACATGGAAAGTTATGGAACGTTTCACAGCTGCTTTGGTTTCTTTTGTTATTAACTATGCCTGCTATTTTTCCGAGATTTACCGCGGCGGTATCGAATCGATTTCGAAGGGACAGTACGAAGCTTGCCACGTGCTCGGTATGAGCAAACCGCAGGCATTTTTCCACGTTGTTCTTCTTCAGGTTATCAAACGTATCATTCCGCCGATGAGTAACGAAATCATCACACTTGTAAAGGACACTTCCCTCGCCCGTATCATTTCGGTTTACGAAATCATTTGGAGCGGTGAAGCATTCATCAAGAGTGACGGTCTTCTCTGGCCCTTGTTCTACACAGGTGCATTCTTCCTTCTCGCCTGCGGTCTTCTTACAATTCTCTTTAACAAAATCGAGAAGAAGCTCAACTTCTTCTCTGTGTGAGGTGAACGGATATGGCTATACTTGAAGTTAATGAGCTTACCAAAAATTTCGGCTCAACAAAGGTTTTAAAGGGCATTTCCTTCACTCTTGAAGAAGGCAAGGTGCTTTCTATCATCGGCTCATCAGGCAGCGGTAAGACTACCCTGTTGCGTTGCATAAACGGTCTTGAAACTGCTACTGCAGGCAAAATCAGCGTAAATGAAAAAGTTGTTTTTGACAGCACGGTCACGGACAAAAAAGAGCTCAAAGCTCTCCGACACAATCAGCAGAACATCGGTCTTGTTTTCCAACAGTTCAATCTTTTCCCGCAGTACACAGCTCTCGGCAACGTTACGCTTGCAATGAAGCTTGCGGCAAAAAAACGTCCTGATTACAAGAAAAACAAGAAAGCTATCCTTGAAGAAATCGATGCGACTGCAAAGAAATATCTTGACAAGGTCGGACTTTCCGACAAACTCAGCAACTACCCTTGTGAGCTTTCGGGCGGTCAGCAGCAACGAGTTTCAATTGCGCGTGCGCTTGCAATGAATCCACAGATTCTGTTCTTTGACGAGCCGACATCAGCTCTTGACCCTGAGCTTACGGGAGAAATCCTTAAAACAATCCGTCAGCTTGCCGAAGACAATATGACAATGGTTATCGTTACTCACGAAATGAACTTTGCAAAGGATGTTTCGGACGAAGTAATATTTATGGATGACGGTGTTATCGCCGAGCAAGGCTCACCGGAAGAAGTCCTTGTCAACCCGAAAAACCCGAGAACAAAAGCCTTTCTTAACACATATGAAAAATAAATAATTGACAACACCGCCCATTATTTGCTATAGTAAAAACAGCAAAATAAAGGCGGTGTTTTTATGAGATTAGGCATTATCAACGGTTGGGACGAAGGTCACTTCAAAACCGTAAAAGAAAAAGGGCTCACAGCGGTTGAATTCTGCATCAACTACAACTACGATTCAGCCGAGGTTCTTGCAAAAGCTGAAGAAATCAAGGGTTATTCCGAGAAGTACGGTGTTGATGTTGCATCAATCGGACGTTGGGGTATGACAAGAGTTGACGAAAACGGTGATATTATCCCCGAAGCTTTGCAGCACGACAAAAATCTTGTTGACCTTGCTTCAATTCTCGGCTGTCCTGTTTTCAATGTAGGCTGTAACGAAGTTGAGGGCAAAACTTTTGAAGAAAACTGTAAGTACGCAATCAAATACCTGCAGACACTTGTTGATTATGCAAAGCCGAAAAACGTTAAAATCGGTCTTTACAACTGTGACTGGGAAAACTTCATCTGGGATGCAAAGTCATGGGGTGCTGTACTTACAGCTATTCCTGAGCTCGGCATCAAATATGACCCGTCACACTGTATGAACCGTTTCGGCGATTACCTTAAGGAAATTGCTGACTGGGGACACAGATTCCATCACTTCCACGTCAAGGGTACTCTCCACGTCGGCGGCGACCATTACGACGATCCGCCCGCAGGTCTTGACCAGACTAACTGGGGTGCTGTTATGGCAATCCTTTACGATGTAGGTTACGACGGAGTTCTTTCAATTGAACCGCATTCAAGAAATTGGTTCGGCGGCAAAGGACAGTGGGGCATCGACTTCACAATCAAGTATATGAGCCAGTTCCTCATTGACGAGAAGTACAATAATATGGATATCGATCCGTATATGCCGTAAAGCGTGTTTCGTAAAACTAAGGGTAATTGACGCTACTTTAATATCACTTTCTTCAGGTCAGTTAAACTACAAAGAAACACAAGAATTACATTAAACAACCCGACAACAGTTTATTAACCGTTGTCGGGTCTTGCATTTTACCATTTATTCCAACCCGGATATATTTCTTTTACAAAATCAACCATATCATCGATATAATCAAGATCCTGATCGTAATAGGCAAAATAAAGTATTCTGTTTTCTTCTTCAGAAAAGGCAATCATACCGAAATCATGAGGATAATAACCGTCCGAAATTACTTTGAATGAATATCCGTCAATTTCAAAACTACCCGTGGGGATAATCACACTTTCTTCCTCAAACGTACGATATATCGGTTCATTCAAAAAAGTATAAGTTTTATTTAACTCTTCCCTCTTTACTTCGAATTCTTCTTCCGACAGCTCCTGAGACACTACCGTACCGTATCCGACAAAAACCATTGAATACTTGTAATGCTTGAATTGAAAACTGTCGTTATTCAAAACCTCATCAATATCAGGTAAACACTTTTCGCCTCCATAAGTTGATTCCATATGGAATTTATAATATGTTTCGTAATCCTGCTTATCCTTTGAAACAAGCTTTGAGCAGCTACTGAGAATAATAACCATCAGAATAATCAATGCAATTTTTAAAAACTTTCTCACATTCTTTCCTCCTTATCTTCTCTTAATCGAATTATAGCACAAGTCAAAATCAGTATCAACAAAGCGACGTCGCACAACTTATTGTAATATTTATTTAAAATATTTGACAATCTTTAAAAACAACTGTATAATTTTAACATAAACCTTAAGGAGGAATTTTATGAAACACAGGTATTTTACTTTGGCTAAAAAGTCTCTTGCAGTCTTTATGGCGGCTCTGTTTGTCGGAATGCTTGCACCTGCGGCAATCGCTGCAAACGCAGAAAAAAACTTTATAATTGAAAGTCCATATGAGGAAATCAACTGGGACGAATGGGGAATGTACAAAACCCAGCTTCATTGCCACACGACGGCAAGTGACGGTTTCCTTACAATCGATGAATTCTGCAAGATGCACTATGCAACTGATTACGACATTGTCGCTCTTACAGACCACGGTACACTCAACCGCGGTTGGAATGTCGCTCCCGAAGTAGTTCCTCTTATGAGAGCTATCAAAAAAGAGCGCACCAAGAACGCTCCGATTATTCCGATTTCTGACGAAGAGTACGAGGCATACCTCAACGGCACAAACGAAAACAGAACTTTTGTAACTTCTGACGGCGTTGAGCTTAACAGAACAAAGACCACGGGAATGATTGATATCCCTCTCGGTAACGAGCTTAATATGGCAACTCCGTTTGCTGACTGTCATCTTACAGGTTATTACGCAGAGTACGGTCAGGGACTTGCAGGTGTTTTCGGTGACTATGAGACACCTACAAAGGGTGTAAAAGAAGCAGGCGGTATTTCGATGCTTTCTCACGTCGGCGAATATGTTTACATCGATAAAGATTCTGAAAAATATGTAGGTCAGAAGGTTGACGAATACTACGTAAACAAGTTTGCAAGAATCTTCCTTGACAATCCCGGTTCATCACTCGGTATGGGTATCAACAGCGCAACAGACGCACATACACGTTGCGACCGTATCCTTTATGACCAGATTCTTCAGAAGACTATCCCCTACGGCGTTGTTCCTTGGGGCAATACATTCGCAGACTCACACAGCGAATCTTCAATCAATGATGCTTATACAATGAGCTGGATGCCCGAGCAAACAACTGATGCTTTCCGCACCTGCCTTGAAAAAGGACAATTCTTCTCAATCTCGCACTTCTCAAACGGTGTTGAGCTTGACGGCATCCCTGAAATTCCGGGATTTGTTGAGCAGGATGTATACGACACAAAGAGCTACTGGCTCGACAACACTCCTAACGTAACAAGACTTACAATCGACCAGGAGAACGACACAATCACTGTTGAAGGCGTAAACTTTGACAGAGTTGTATGGGTTTCAAACGGTAACGTAATCCAGCGTGACGAGAACATCACATCAGGCAAAGCAACGCTTGACCTTCACGCTGACAGCTTCCTTAACGGTAACGAGCCTGAGCTTTTCGTAAGATTCTACCTCACGGGCGAAAACGGCATCTGCTACTCACAGCCGATGGTACTTCACGTTGAAGGCGAAGAATTCGAAAAGGTCGAAGTTCCCAAGACATATGACCTCCCCTGGTTCTTAAGAGGTCTTGTAACGGTTATCGACGCACTCTTCTTCAGATTCAATCCGATTATCTGGATATTCAAGTATTTCGGTCTCGGTTATAATCCGATTACATTAGACAGACTCTTCAATCCGTTCTGATTTCAAAATGAAAGGAGATGTGAAATATGATCATCGGTTCAACTCTTATACCGGCTATCGGTTCATTCCTTGTTGACCACATAATACCGGAAGAAATTACAGGAGCAATTATCGGTACAATCGGTGGTATTTTCTATTCTTTGATGGTTGCAATTTCTTACATTGCAGCGTTTTTCGTACCATTCATAACCTGAACAGCAACGCCCACAGAACGTCAATTCTGTGGGCATTGTGATTTATCTCAAAGCATAAAAAGAGCCGTATCGTACGATACAGCTCTTAAAATTTACTTATGCATCGTCTTCTACGAAGCTCGGGTCAGTAACTACGAGGAATGCGTCGTCGCCCTTACCGATCTGCTTGTAGATTCTGTCTGCCTTAGGTGTTGTCATCGGGAATCCTTCGCCGTGGCTCATATACAAGAGAATCTGAAGCTCATGGAGCGTCGGGAAGAAAAGGAAGATCAACGGCTTGCCCGGAACTGAGTTCCATACGCCGAAAGCGAAGTAAGCACAGTTGAGGATGTGTGACCATGTACCGCCATTGATGATCTTGTTGCTGACAACATCGAGATCTGCCTGAGTAAGGTCCTTGCTGAGGTAAACGTACTCATATGCGTTGATGTTACGATAACGCCATGCTTCAACATTGTAGTAAAGACCAACACCGTCAGCAAGTGAAGTACCGAAAGTACCGCAGGAAACGCCCTCACCCTTAGGCAATGTGTAAGCACCGACTGTGAGGCTGTGGTTAGTAAGATTTTCAATATAAATCCACGTATGACCTGAAAGGCTTCTGTATCGCTCGTTATGGCCTACATACATGCGTGCAACGATAACATCAGCTTCGTCTGTTGCTTTCTCGGCAGCCGTTACTGACATCGCAAAAACACCGAAAAGAACAGCAACCACAAGCAACATTGATGTAAGTTTAGTTAAGATTTTCAAGTGTATCCCTTCTTTAAAAATATTGTGTAGTGAGTATAACATAATATATTGACAGTGTCAACATTACATTAATGGAAAACTCCGCAGAAAGCGATTCTGCGGAGCTGTCAATCTGATTATTTGGGTCTTGCCCTTGAATAGGTTTTTCCGTTCTGGAGAGTATAGCCTCTGATTTCAAAAAGCTCGGACACAGTTACAAACTTATAACCCTTTGCCATAAGATCGGGAATAAGCTTTTCAACCGTTTCAGCCGTTGCAGGATAAAGATCGTGCATAAGGATAATTGCTCCGTCAGAAACGGTATTCATTATCGCATCGTAATTTTTCTTCGCATCCCTGTTTTTCCAGTCCTTTGAATCAACCGACCACATAATTAACGGATACTGAATGCTTTTTTTCACCGTATCATTATATCCGCCCTCAGGAGGACGCATAAGCTTTACCGGTACACCCGTAACTGCCGAAATTGCATCGGTAGATTTTTTCATCTCTTCTTGCATTTGAGCAACTGTGAGCTTGGTCAGATTTTTATGTGACCAAGTGTGTGAGCCAATCTCACAACCCATATTATGTGCTCTTTTTACAACACTTTTACAGCTGCCTACTCTATTTCCTACAACAAAAAAAGTTGCTTTTGCGCCGTGCTTTTCAAGGGTATTAAGAATTCTTGCAGTAACGGCAGAATGCGGACCGTCATCAAAAGTGAGAGCAACCAGCTTCTGACCGTTGGAAGTATCAGGACCTCTTGTCGGCGTTTCAGTTTTAGTTACCTGAGTTTTTGCCTCAGTTGTCGTTTCAGTCGTAGTCGTCGTTGTTGTGGTGGTAGTTGTTGTAGTAGTAGTTGTTGTCGTTGTTGTAGTTTCAGCAGTTGATTGTGTCGTTGTCTGAGACGTTGAAGATGTTGTATCATCCTTTTCCGTCACAGTATCAACCGGCTTTGTTTGTACGCAACCCGAAAGTACCAGAAAACATATACAAAGCACTATACTTAACGCTCTTTTTGAAAGCGATCGGTTCATTTTTATCATCTCCAACAGCAATTATATAACTAAATGCGACAAAAATCAACATCAGAATTCAATGTTTTGCACAAAAAGCATCTATTCTTACACTGTTAATATCTCACAAAATATAAGTTTTAAAATAATAAGAAAAATTTTCAAAAAAAGTATTGACAATTCAAAAATCATCGTATATAATAAGCAAGTCGCTTGACGAGAGTGGCGGCGAGATTATGGCGGCATAGCTCAGTTGGCTAGAGTACTCGGTTCATACCCGATTGGTCGTAGGTTCGAATCCCACTGCCGCTACCATTTTTACGGCCCGGTGGTCAAGAGGTTAAGACACCGCCCTTTCACGGCGGTAACACGAGTTCGATTCTCGTCCGGGTCACCAAAAA
>JAZSID010000094.1:0-32835 GCA_045533625.1 Acutalibacteraceae bacterium
TTACAAGCGCGCAGCAGGCAGAGTTCCGATGATCGCAGGTACAGGCTCAAACGATACGGCATACGCAATCGACCTTACAAAATTCGCTTGCGAAATCGGCTACGAAGGTATGCTTCTTGTTACACCTTACTACAACAAGGCAACACAGAACGGTCTTATCAAAACCTTCACAGCTATTGCTGACGAAAGCACAAAACCCTGCCTTCTTTACAATGTTCCGTCAAGAACAGGCTGCAACATTGAGCCTGCAACATACGGCGTGCTTGCTGACCATCCGATGATTACAGGTATCAAGGAAGCAAGCGGTAACATCTCAAAGATTGTTGAAACAATGGCAATCGTCGGCGACAGACTTGACCTCTACTCAGGTAACGACGACCAGATCGTTCCTCTTCTTGCTCTCGGCGGTTCAGGTGTTATCTCTGTTCTTTCAAACGTACTTCCGAAGGAAACATCACAGATGTGCCACAAGTTCTTCGAAGGCAAAACAGACGAGGCTCTCAAGATGCAGCTTGATTATCTTCCGCTTATCAACGCTCTCTTCTGCGAGGTTAACCCGATTCCCGTTAAGGCTGCTATGGCTGCTATGGGTTACGGCGAGGACTACCTCCGTCTTCCGCTTACTCCGATGGAGGATGCACACAAGCAGAATCTTCTCGCTCTTATGCGTGAGCAGGGGTTGAACGTATGATAAAGGTACTCATTAACGGCGCTTGCGGCAGAATGGGTAAGGAAGTTGAAAAAATCGTTGAAGCTTCCGAAAACATGACAGTTGCGGCAAAGGTAGACAAAATGGCGGCTGAAAGCGGTTGTTACACAGATATCAACGATTTCAGCGGCGAAGCAGATATCATCATCGATTTTTCAAACCACCTCGGCACTAAAGACCTTCTCGACTATGCCGTGAAGAATAATATTCCGACCGTTGTTGCAACAACGGGACACACGCAGGAAGAGCTTTCTTTCATCGAAGAGGCAGGTAAAAAAATTGCTGTTTTCCATTCTGCGAATATGTCGCTCGGCGTAGCTCTTCTTTGCGAGCTTGCAGTCAAGGCGGCGGCAACAATGCCCGATGCAGATATCGAAATCGTTGAAACACATCACAACCGTAAGCTTGATGCTCCCAGCGGTACAGCTCTTATGATTGCAAACGCAATCAAGTCAGTACGCGAAAAGGCTCAGTTTGTTTTCGGCCGTGAAGGAATGGCTAAAAGAGAGAAAAACGAAATCGGTGTTCACGCGGTCAGACGCGGAAACATCGTCGGCATTCACGAAGTGCTTGTTTCAACAGACAGCCAGACAATCACCCTCAAGCACGAAGCTCATTCACGAGCATTATTTGCAGAGGGCGCAGTTTCTGCGGCAGAGTTTATTTTAGGCAAGCCTGCAGGACTTTACAATATGAACAATATTGTTGAATGAGAGGACACTCTATGATAAGAATTGGTATAGCAGGTTACGGTAACCTCGGAAAAGGTGTTGAAGCTGCAGTTAAAAACAATCCCGATATGGAGCTTGTTGCAGTTTTTTCAAGAAGGAATCCCGATTCCGTTAAAATCAATACCGAAGGTGTTAACGTATATCCTTTTGATAAAATCACAGACTATAAAGACGACATTGACGTTATTATAAACTGCGGCGGAAGCGCAAGGGACCTTCCCGAATCAACTCCCGCAATCGCAGAAAACTTCAACGTCATCGACAGCTTTGACACTCACGCAAAAATCCCCGAGCATTTTGCAAACACAGACGTGAAGGCAAAAGCAGGCAACAAAATTGCTATCATCTCCGTCGGTTGGGACCCGGGAATGTTTTCCCTCAACCGCCTTTATATGAATGCAATCCTCCCCAACGGTAACGATTACACATTCTGGGGCAAGGGCGTAAGCCAGGGCCACTCGGATGCAATCCGCAGAATTGACGGCGTTATTGATGCACGTCAGTATACCGTGCCCGTTGAAAGTGCTGTTGAAAGCGTACGTAACGGCGAAAATCCCGAGCTTACAACAAGACAAAAGCACACAAGAGAATGCTTCGTCGTTGTCGAGGAAGGCGCAGACAAGGCACGAATCGAAAACGAAATCGTGACAATGCCCAACTACTTTGCCGATTACGACACGACAGTAAACTTCATTTCTCTTGAAGAGCTTCAGCGCGACCATATGGGTATCCCCCACGGCGGACGAGTTATCCGAAGCGGTTTCACGGGATTTGACCTGAGCACAAAACACACAATCGAATACAGCCTTAACCTCGAATCAAACCCTGAGTTTACAGGCAGTGTTCTTACTGCATATGCACGTGCGGCATACAGACTTAACAAAAACGGCGAGTCGGGTTGCAAGACTGTTTTCGACATCGCTCCTGCTCAGCTCATCGACAAATCAGGCGATGAAATCCGAGCACATATGTTATAAGGAAGAAGAATGTTAAATGATTTGTAATAACCTTGGCGTTAACGAAAAAGGTCATCTTACCTTTGCAGGCCACGATACTGTTGAACTCGCAGAAAAGTATCAGACACCTGCATATATAATGGACGAAAATAAAATAAGAGAAAAGTGCCGTATTTACAAAAAGGCAATGAGCGAATTTTTCGGCGGAAATTCTATGCCTCTTTTTGCAAGCAAATCCCTCTGCTTCAAGAGAATTTACGAGATTATGAAAGAGGAAGAAATGGGAATCGACGTCGTTTCCCCCGGTGAGCTTTTCACGGCTGTCAAGGCAGGCTTCCCGATGGAAAACGCATATTTCCACGGCAATAACAAAACTGACTTTGATATCGCTTTTGCAATTGAAAACGGCATCGGATATTTCGTCTGCGACAACGTTGAGGAGCTTAACGCAATCGACCGTGAAGCAGGTAACAAGGGCATAAAGCAGAAGATTATTCTTCGCCTTACACCCGGCATCGACCCTCATACTCACGCAAAAATCAGTACGGGTAACGTCGATTCAAAGTTCGGTGCGGCTATTGAAACAGGACAGGCAAAGGAGCTTGTTGAGCTCGCTCTCTCAAAAAAGAACATCGCTCTTATGGGTTATCACTGCCACATCGGTTCACAGATTTTTGAGTATGACCCGTTCTGCGATGCGGCTGTGATTATGATTAAATTCCTTGCCGATATGAAAAACGAACTCGGCTTCGAGGCAAGTGTTCTCAACCTCGGCGGCGGTATGGGCGTTAAATACGTTGAATCCGACGCTGAAATTGATTACGCAAAGAATATTGAAGGAATTGCAGACCTCGTAAAGGCTGAGTGCGCGAAGCTCAGCGTGACAATGCCGACAATCCTTATGGAGCCCGGCAGAAGCATCGTTGCAGACGCAGGACTTACACTTTACACTGCAGGCACACGCAAGGAAATCAAAGGCTTCAAGAATTATGTTTCCATTGATGGCGGTATGCCCGACAACCCGAGATACGCTCTCTATCAGTCAGCATACACCGTTATGGTTGCAAACAAGGCAAACGAAGAAGCTGATTATGAATGCACGATCGCAGGACGTTGCTGCGAAAGCGGTGACCTTATTCAGGAAGGTGTTAAAATCCCGAAACCTGAACGCGGCGATACAATTGCTGTCCTTACAACGGGCGCATATAACTTCGCAATGAGTTCAAACTACAACGCAATCTGCAAACCTCCCGTAATTATGCTTGACGGTGACAAAGATTACGTTGCAGTTAAAAGAGAAAGCTTTGACGATTTAATCGCAAGGCAGGTATAAAATCAGCACCCTCAAACCCTTTATTTTCAAGGGTTTGAGGGCGTTTTTTGTCATTATAAAAAACACCTGAAAAATCTTACAAAAACCGCTTGACTTTACCACACTAACGTGATAAAATACCGTCATATTCTTTTTAAACGGTGATGATTTATGAACATCAGAAACGAAAATATTGATAAGGTTTTTGAGGCGATTCTTTCCCTTCAAAACATTGACGAATGTTACCGCTTTTTTGAGGATATCTGCACAATCAAAGAGATTCAGGATATTGCTCAGCGTTACGAGGTAGCACGTCTTCTTACAGATAAGAAAAACTATAACGAGATAACCAAGGCAACGGGCGCATCAAGCACGACGATTACGCGCGTTAACAAGTGCCTTATGTACGGCAACGACGGCTACAAAATGGTTATTGAAAGAACAGCAAAGGACTGAGGTGGCAGAATGTTTTCAAGCAATATACTTAAAAATGAAGAAAGGGCTGTTTTTGCTCTTCGTTCTCTTTACAGGAAATACGGCTACACTCCGTTCAAGATGAGCAAGTTTGAGGAATACGACCTTTACGTCCGCAATAAGGACTTCCTCGTTTCCGACAGCGTTATCACATTTACGGGAATGAACGGAAAGCTCCTCGCTCTCAAGCCTGACGTTACCCTTTCAATCGTTAAAAACACAAAAGACCTTCCCGACACAGTTCAGAAGGTATATTATAATGAAAACGTTTACCGTGTTTCAAAGAACACACACGAATTCAAGGAAATTATGCAGACGGGTCTTGAGTGCATCGGTGCAATCGGTGTTTACGATATCTTCGAGGTTATCTCACTTGCCGCAAAGAGTCTTGGTGCAATCAGCGAAAGCTTTGTTCTTGACCTTTCTCATATAGGTATTGTTTCCGCAGTTCTTGACTCTCTCGGCTGCAGCAGAGAAACAGGCAAGAAAATTCTCACCTGTATCGGCGAGAAAAACCAGAGTGGTATTGAAAAAATCTGTGCTGAAAGTGATATTTCAAAAGAAGGCTGCGAAAAGATTATTTCCCTCGTCGGCACTTACGGCAAGATTGAAAAGGTGATCCCACAGCTTCGTGCTATCTGCGACACGCCCGAATTAAAATCAGCTCTCTCAGAGTTTGAAAGCATTTGCGCTCTTCTTGTTGCAAGCGAAATCGGCGAAAAAATCAACATCGATTTCTCAATCGCAACGGATATGAGATATTACAACGGCGTTGTTTTCCAGGGCTTTGTTGAAAACGTACCGACAGGTGTACTTTCAGGCGGTCAGTACGATAATCTTATGAAAAAAATGGGCAGAAAATCTGGCGCAATCGGTTTTGCAGTTTACCTTGATACACTTGAAAGGCTTAACCTTACTGCGAAAAAATTTGACGTTGACTGTGTTCTTCTTTACGATGAAAATTGTGAAGCCGCAGACCTTGCAAATGCAGTAAACGAACTTATTGCAGAGGACAAAACCGTTATGGCGCAAAGAAACGTGCCCGAAAATATCAAATACAGACAGCTCCGTAAGCTCAACGGAAAAGAGGTGGACGTGCTTGAAAACAATGATTAATGTTGCTCTTCCGAAAGGAAGGCTTGGCGAAAAAGTTTACGATATGTTTGAAAAATCAGGTTACGAGTGTCCGTCCATCAAAGAAGTCAACCGTAAGCTTATTTTTGAAAACGAAGAAGCAGGCGTACGCTACTTCTGGGTTAAGCCCTCGGACGTTGCAATCTACGTTGAGCGCGGTGCGGCTGACATCGGCGTTGCAGGCAAGGACATCCTTCTTGAGTATGCGCCCGACGTTTACGAGCTTCTTGATATGAATCTCGGTAAATGCAGAATGGCTGTTGCCGCAAAGAAAGATTTCCGTGACAACACGGAAAACACACTCCGCGTTGCAACGAAATTCCCGAACATCGCAAAGGATTATTACAGCAAAAAGGGCCGCGACATCGACATAATCAAGCTTAACGGCTCAATCGAAATCGCTCCGATTCTTAACCTTTCCGATGTTATTGTAGATATTGTTGAAACAGGAAAAACACTTCTTGAAAACGACCTTGAGCCGAAAGAAACGATTGTTCCCATCAGCGCAAGGCTTATTGCAAACAAATCAAGCTTCAAGTTCAAAATGGAGCAGATCGAAAACATTAAAAACAGTCTGAAAGCTCAGGTGAAAACAGATGATTAAAATTATGAAATACGGCGAGGTCGACAACAAGGACATTTTTGCACGCGGTACAGCGGCAACAAGCGTTGAAGACATCGTTTCAGGTATTATAGAAAACGTTAAGGCAAACGGTGACAAGGCTTTGTTCGAATACTGCGAAAAATTCGACAAGGCAAAGCTTTCTTCACTCGAAGTTTCCGCAGAGGAAATTGAAGAGGCTTTCAACACGGTTGAACCGAAGTTTGTTGAAATTATTGAAAAGGCTGCTGTTAACGTAAGAGATTTCCACTCACGTCAGGTAAGAAACAGTTTTATTCTTAACGAAAAAGACGGTGTTGTTATCGGGCAGAAGGTTCTTCCGATTGAAAAGGTCGGTCTTTATGTTCCCGGCGGCACAGCGGCTTATCCGTCAACCGTTCTTATGGACAGTATTCCTGCTAAAATCGCAGGTTGCCGTGAAATCGTTATGGTAACTCCTCCGAACGCAGAGGGCAAGGTTAACCCCGTTATTCTCGCTGCGGCTAAAATTGCAGGCGTTGACCGTATCTTCAAGCTTGGCGGCGCACAGGCTGTTGCAGCCCTTGCGTACGGTACCGAGAGTGTGCCGAAGGTTGACAAAATCGTCGGCCCGGGTAATGCATTCGTTGCAGAAGCAAAGAAGCAGGTTTTCGGCATGGTTTCAATTGATATGATTGCAGGACCGTCTGAAATCCTTGTTGTTGCGGACAAAACCTGCAACCCGAAATTTGTTGCGGCAGACTTGCTCTCTCAGGCAGAACATGATAAAATGGCAAGTGCTGTGCTCGTTTGCGACGATATGGACTTTGCCGAGGCTGTCAGCGCAGAGCTTGAAAGGCAGATTCCGCTTCTTCCGCGTGAAGAAATTGCAAGAACATCAATCGACAATAACGGTAAAATCATCGTTGCCGACGACCTTCTTAAGGCTATCGACATCGCAAATGAAATCGCACCCGAGCACCTTGAGCTTTGTATGGATAATCCGTTCGATTACCTTGATAAAATCAAACACGCAGGTTCAATCTTTATGGGCAAGTACTGTCCCGAAGCTCTCGGCGATTACTTCGCAGGTCCGAACCACACTCTTCCGACAAGCGGAACGGCTCGTTTTTCAAGCCCCCTTTCCGTTGACGATTTCGTAAAGAAGACACAGTACACTTACTACACAAGAGATGCACTTTCAGCCGTTGCAGATGACGTTGCTTTCTTCGCAGAAAAGGAAGGTCTTTCAGCACACGCAAGAAGCGCAACAATCAGATTCGAGGAAGACTAATGAGCAGATTTTTCAGCGCAAAATATTCGTCCCTTGAGGCTTACACCCCGGGTGAACAGCCCAAGGATATGAAATACATCAAACTTAACACGAACGAATCCCCGTTTCCGCCTTCGCCGAAGGTAACGGAATATGCAAAGGCAGAAAGCGAAAGGCTCAACCTTTATTCCGACCCCGAAAGCCGCGCGCTTACACAGAAAGCGGCTGACCTTTTCGGCGTTAAGTACGAAAACGTTCTTATGACAAACGGTTCGGACGAGATTCTGAACTTTGCATTTATGGCATTCTGTGACGAGAAAAAGGGCATCGCGTTCCCGTCAATCAGCTACGGTTTTTATCCCGTATTTGCGGAGCTTAATCATATTCCGTATAAGGAAATTCCGCTTAAGGAAGATTTCAGCATCGATATTGAGGATTACTGCAATATCGGCATGAACATCGTTATCGCAAACCCCAACGCTCCGACAGGACTTGCATTGACAGCAGAAGAGATTGAAAAAATCGTTACAACAAATGCTGCCAGCGTTGTTATCATCGACGAAGCTTACGTTGATTTCGGTGCAGAAAGCGTGGTTCCGCTTACGAAGAAGTACGACAATCTTCTTGTAACGCAGACATTCTCAAAGTCACGCTCGCTTGCAGGCGCAAGACTCGGCTTCGGAATCGGTAACGAGGCACTCATCGCAGACCTTAACACAATCAAGTATTCAACCAATCCTTACAATGTTAACCGTATGACTTCAGCGGCAGGTATTGCGGCTCTTGAAGACAACGATTACTATATGAACAACTGCAGAACGATTGCAGAAAACAGAGAGTATACTAAAGCAGAGCTTACAAAGTTAGGCTTTGAAACTCTTGATTCCAAGGCAAACTTTATTTTTTCCCGTTGCGATAAAATCGGCGGCGAAGAGTTTTACCTTACTCTTAAGAAAATGGGTATTCTCGTCCGCCACTTCACGAAGCCGCTTATCAGCGACTATGTCAGAATAACAATCGGCACAAAGGAACAGATGGATGCGCTTCTTGCCGCAACGAAAAAAATTCTTGAGGTGAAATAAATGAGAACAAGTGAAATCAAAAGAGATACTGCTGAAACAAAAATCGCTCTCAGCCTCAACCTTGACGGTACGGGTGAAAGCGAAATCAATACAGGCTGCGGTTTCCTTGACCATATGCTTACGCTTTTCGCAAAGCACGGCAGATTTGACCTTGCTGTAAAATGTGACGGCGACGTTGAGGTTGACGACCACCACACAGTTGAGGATATCGGCATCTGCCTCGGCAAGGCTTTCAGCGAAGCTGTCGGCGACAAGAAGGGCATTGTGCGCTACGGAAACTTCATTCTTCCGATGGACGAAGCGCTTATTCTTTGCGCTGTTGATATTTCGGGCAGAGATTATCTTTCATACGACCTCGATATCCCGACGGAAAAAGTCGGCACATTCGACACGGAGCTTGTTGAAGAGTTTATGCTCGCTTTCACAAGAAATTCGGATATCACTCTTCACATCATTCAGCTCAACGGCACAAATTCGCACCACATAATTGAGGGTACATTCAAGTGCCTTGCAAGAACGTTGCGCCAGGCCGTTAACATTGACGAAAAATTCAAGGACGAAATTCCGTCCACTAAAGGTGTTTTATAATGATAGCAATAATTGACTACGGCGTTGGCAACCTTTTCTCGCTTAAAAGTTCGTTCAACGCAATCGGAGCAGACATAACTGTTACGGACAGTGAAGAGATTATACGCTCTGCAGACAAAATTATTCTCCCCGGTGTAGGTGCTTTTTCAGACGCAATCGCAAAGCTCCGTGCAACGGGACTTGACAAGGTGCTTATCGACGAAGCGCAGAAGGGCAAACCCGTTATGGGTATCTGCCTGGGTATGCAGATGCTTTTTGAAAAGAGCTTTGAATACGGCGAATATGACGGACTCGGTCTTCTTAAGGGCAACGTTGTCGGTATGCAGGGTGTTCTTCCCGAAGAGCTGAAGATTCCGCACATCGGCTGGAATGCGCTTCATTTCAAGCAGAACAACTGTCCTCTTTTCAAATATATAAAGGAAAACGACTGCGTTTATTTTGTTCATTCCTATTTCGCAGAGGATTGCGACGAAAGCGTTGCGGCAACGACGGAATACGGCAAGGAGCTTACCGCAGCCGTTGCATACAAAAATATTTACGGCTGTCAGTTCCACCCTGAAAAAAGCGGTGACGTCGGCCTTAATATCCTCAGAGCATTTTGTGAAACGGAGGCAGAGTAATGAATATTTTTCCTGCAATTGACCTTTACGAAGGTGCTGCCGTCCGTCTTTTCAAAGGCGACTACAATCAGATGACGGTTTACGACAAAAACCCTCTCAATATTGCAAAAAAGTTTGAAGAATGCGGTGCGGAGTTTCTTCATATGGTTGACCTTGAGGGCGCCAAAACAGGACTTACACCAAACCTCGAAACAATTGAAAACATAGTTAAGAATACATCCCTTTTCGTTGAGCTCGGCGGCGGTATCCGTTCACCGGAAACTGTTGAAAAGTATCTTTCAATCGGTGTTTCACGTGTTATCCTCGGCACGGCGGCAATCACGGACGAGGCTTTTCTTGACGAAGCAATCGCAAAATACGGCGAGAAAATTGCCGTCGGTGTTGATATCAAGGACGGCTACGTTGCAATCAAGGGCTGGACGGAAAAATCGCAGTACACTTTCGAAGATTTCTGCAAAAAGATGCAGGACAAGGGTGTTAAAACCCTCATCTGCACAGACATTTCGAAAGACGGAGCAATGAAGGGCACAAACCGCGAGCTTTATAAATCTCTCAGCGAAAAGCTCAGCCTTGACATCATCGCTTCGGGCGGTGTTTCAACGATTGACGACATCAAAGCGCTTCGCGAAATGAACCTTTACGGCGCAATCATCGGCAAAGCGTATTACACAAACGCAATTGACCTTAAAGAAGCAATCGAGGTGGCAAAATGATTACAAAAAGAATTATCCCCTGCCTCGACGTTAAGGACGGCAGAGTGGTTAAGGGCGTGAATTTCCTCGGCCTTGCCGACGTTTCATCTCCCGTTAAGCTTGCAGAGTTTTATTCATCCTGCGGTGCTGATGAGCTCGTTTTTTACGATATAACGGCTTCCGCTGAAGGCAGAAAGCTTTTCACGGATATCCTGACAGAAGTTGCAAGCAAGGTGTTTATTCCGCTTACTGTCGGCGGCGGTATCAATACCGTTGACGATTTTGACCGTGTTCTCAAATGCGGTGCAGACAAAGTAAGCGTAAATTCAGGCGCAATCCGTAACCCTGAGCTTGTCCGCGAGGCGGCTCATAAATACGGTGACCAGTGCGTTGTTCTTTCCGCAGACGTAAAAAGAGTTGACGGTGAATTCCGTATCTTTGCAAAAGGCGGACGCGAGGACACGGGAATGGAAGCAATCTCGTGGATTAAAAGATGCGTCGGTATGGGCGCAGGCGAAATTGTCGTTAACAGCATTGACACGGACGGTGTGAAGCAGGGCTTCGACCTCGAAATGCTTGAGGCTGTCTGCGATGCGGTCAACGTACCCGTTATCGCATCGGGCGGTGCAGGTTGCATTGACGATTTCACAAAGCTTTGCAAGGCTTTATCCAAGGTTGACGCAGGTCTTGCCGCTTCAATTTTCCACTTCGGCGAAGTTGAAATCAAAGACCTGAAGCAAGAACTCAGAAACAACGATATCATAGTGAGGTTATAAAAAATGAATTTGGATGAATTGAAATTTGACGAAAAAGGACTTATTCCTGCCGTAGTCGTTGACGCGAAGAGCAAGAAGGTTCTTACCGTTGCATATATGAACAGAGAAAGCCTTGAAATCAGCATCAGGGAAAAGCGCACCTGCTTCTGGTCACGTTCACGTCAGGAGCTCTGGCGCAAGGGCGAAACAAGCGGTAACGTACAGAAAATTGTAAGCATCACAGCTGACTGCGACAAGGATGCACTTACAGTTCTTGTTGAAAAAAGCGGACCTGCCTGCCACCTCGGCACAGATTCCTGCTTCAACAACACAGTATGGGAAAACGACGAGCTCCACGAGTTCTCCTACGAAGGTCTTCTTAAGCTCATCGAAGGCAGAAAGATAAACAAGCAGGAAGGCTCATACCCAACATATCTTTTCTAAAAATGTATTGATAAAATCCTTACAAAGATCGGCGAAGAGTCAACTGAAGTTATCATCGCCGCAAAGGATAACGACAAGAGAGAAACTGTTTATGAAATCGCAGACCTTGCATATCACGTAATGGTGCTTATGATTGAAATGGGCATTTCACTTGAAGATATCTTTGACGAGCTTGCTTCTCGTCACGTTATTGACCACAAGGTAAAGCAGGAAAAAAGCACAGCTCAGTAAATAAAAAACAGCACAAAAAAACGACCGAGGAAACTCGGTCGTAATTTTTTGTTATGTAAGATTATGCGGCAGCCTCTTCTTCAACGGGCCAGATAATCTCGTAATTTGCTGTTGAGTTGTACTCGAATGACATCGGTACTGTGCCAACGCTTGCGAGAGTGCCCTGACCTGTGATCTCAGTTTCGATTGCTACTGAACGGCTGAGCTCAAGCTTTGTAACGTGGTCTGTCTTCTTGTCAACAACCATCTTGATTGTGCCGATACCGTAAGTTGCGCTGTACTCTTCGGCTGTAACAAAATCCTTAACGCTGTCAAAATTAGCAAGGATATCTTCGTCCTTAGAAATCTTGTAAAGCTTGCCGTAAACGCTGTCTTCCTGCTCAGGATTTGTTTCGGGGTTAATCTTGAGGATGATTGTGTAATGTGTGTCACCTTTATTGTCAGAGATAAGAGCTGAACGAACATCAGCAAGGCTGAGTGCGCCTGCCTCGTCTGAACCCATTACAGGGAAGCAATCCTTCGGTGTTGACGGATTCTCTTCGTCTGCAGTTGAAAGGCCGAAGCTTTCCTTTGTCATCTTGTCTGCAACTGTCTTGAACGCAGCCTTAACGTATGCGTTTTCACATTCGCAACCGCCGGCGCTCTGGTCAAGCCAGTATTTCATTTCTTCGTAATCTGTTGCATTCTTTGTGTCAGCCATAAGCTTGTTGAATCTTTCAACAATTTCAGCCTTACCTGCAGGAGATTCTGAAGCGTAAGGAATTTCTGTTGTTGTTTCTTCCTCTGCAGGGTTTGTTGAACAAGAGCAAAGAGAGAACACCATAATTGCTGCCAAAGCAAGAGAAATCAATCTGATAAGTTTTTTGTTCACGAACAATCCACTCCTTATAAGTTTCTGTATACAGTGATTATAACACATATATCGGACAAATCCAATAGTTTTTAGAAAATTTATGAAATTCCCTGTTCATCAAACATAAATGCTGTTTCAAGAGCGATTTTAAGGCCTGTTTCAAGCATTTTGGGGTCAAGATTTTCTTCTGTATCAAGACGTGTATGGTAATATCTTGCGGGTGACGGGTCCATAGCTGTGAATGCCGAAGCAGGAATGCCTGCCTGAGAGATTGCTGCGGCATCCGTTGAGCCAAGCTCGATTGCCTTGATCGGCACATCGTGACCGACTTCCTTTGCAGCGTTCTGAAGAAGCTTTGCAACTCGCTTGTCGTTCTTGACCATGCCTGTCATATCCTTGTCGTAAATCGCCATAAAGTCGATTTCACGGATTGTGTCAAGAGAAATGAAGATTGTTTCAACGCCGTCGTTTTTGATTTCATCTGCGTGAGCCTTTGCCCATGCTTTTGAGCCGCGAAGACCTGCTTCCTCGCCGCCTGCCATAAGAGCAACAACTTCCGTGTTTTCAAAACGGATATTGTTTGCGTCCATAAACTTGATAACTGCCGCTGAAATCATACAACCTGTAAGGTCGTCGTTTGCGCCCGTTACGGGACGCTTATAGTTGCAGAAGAAAATTGCCGCACCGAGCACGGGAACGGTTACATACATCACAACTGAAATAATCTTCATCGCAAGGTTATCGCCCATCCAGACGATGCCGAAGCCTTCGCCCGCAATAATGCCGTAAATGCCGCCGCCGATATTAAGAAGGATAGCGATTACAGCCGTTACGATAATTCCTGCAACGACAGGTCTGCCGCCGTGATATGTGTAAGTCCACTCAAAAGCTGAGTCAACGTGACCCGAGAAGATGATTCTTCTCTTTGTTTCGCCCGAAGCCTTGCGTGTACCGGTTACGTTCATTGAAGTCTTTTTGGGGAAGAAGATATCGAGCACGGGTTTGTAGAAAATAAACTCTGCAAGAACCGCGAAGAGTGTGAAGCATCCGAGCACAAGTGAAGCAACGGGAATGCCGAAAGTATAAAGTGCTGCAGAAAGGATAAGAAGCACCGCGCCGAGTGGTACCCAGGACATAAATGCCTTATCCGAGCATTTGTATTCTTCCTTCAAAACTGTATCGCAGGTTGTTTCAAGCTCTTTTGCAAGATATTCCTGCGTTTTTAATTCAGCCTCACTTCCCACGGGACGCGGGCCAAAATTTTTACACATCGTTTTTATATGCTTGATGGCATAGTTTGTGTAAAGTCTTACTTCGGATTTATAGTTTCCGACGCTTTCTGTTGATTTCATTTTCAACATTCCTTTCATTGGGTTTTATTGCTAAGCCAAAGACAGAGAAAATAATCCGTTTTCCTTGACAATGGCTCAAAATATGAATAGAATATAGTGTAGTTAAAAGACACTTAAATCAAAGGATGATTTTATGAATAAAAAGATTACTCCGCGGGTTATACGAATAATCGCGCTTCAATCCGTTATCGTCATTATTGCCGTAACCGTACTCGGAGGTGCTGTTATTACACATCAGAAATACAAGGGTATGCTTGAAAATCCCGCTTCGGAATCCGTCAGCACTCAGGACGGTACAACCGATTCAGGTGCTGTTGACGAAAAAACAACTTTACCGACAAGCGCACCCTCATCTTCGGCAGGCGAAACTCCGACTCAGGGTTCAACTACACCCGACCCGAATCAGTATCCCTACGCTTATGCAGGATTTTTGCCGAAGGTTACAGACGTAAACGCTGACCTTTCGAAGTTTATCGTCAACGGCAAATATTCTTTACCTGCAGACTACAAGCCACAGCTTGCAGAAGCTGTTAAAGGTTCGGGAGTTTACCTTGATTACCGTGTTGCTCCGTATTATCAGCAGATGTACGATGCAGCCAAGAAAGACGGAATAACACTCACACCCATTTCAGGTTACCGTTCATACGAACGCCAGAAAAATAACTTCGAAAACAGAATCAAAGAGCATATGAACAGCGGTCTTGATAAAGTTGAAGCTACCAAAAAAGCCGCAACGGTCATTATGGTTCCCGGTTCAAGCGAACACAACGCAGGCCTTGCAATGGATATCTGCTCGCTCGCAGAAAGCTTTGAAAACTACAAGGAGTTCCAGTGGCTCGACGAACACGCTCACGAATACGGATTCATTCTCCGTTATCCCAAGGACGAACGTTCAAAGGAAATAACGGGAGTTGTTTATGAACCGTGGCATTACAGATACGTCGGCGTTGACGCTGCAAGGGAAATCAAATCAAGAGGCATTACTCTTGAAGAATACGTTGGTGTTGCATAATATCAAAGAGTGGAGAAATCCACTCTTTTTTATTTATCTTTTATATCGGCGCGTTTGAGCACCTTGGTAAATGTTTTGAAAATAATCTCGATGTCAAAAAGCAGGCTCTGTCTTTCGACATATTCTTTGTCGAGCAGGGCTTTTGTTGCGTCATCGATGTTGTCCCTGCCGTTAATCTGTGCATAGCCTGTTATACCGGGTCGCACACTGTAAACTCCGTACTGCTCGCGGAGCTCTCGGATTTCCTTTTCCGCAGGGATAAGCGGACGCGGGCCGACAAGGCTCATCGTGCCGTTAAGAATATTGAAAAGCTGCGGAAGCTCGTCAATGCTTGTAAGCCTGAGGAACTTTCCTGTTTTTGTAATTTTTTCGTCAGCATCGTTAAGCTCTGCCGTTGCAATATCTCCGACGCCGTTTCGCATCGTGCGGAATTTATATACCGTAAAAATCTTGTTATCCTTGCCGACTCTTTCCTGCCTGAAAAGCACGGGACTTCCGTCTGTCAGGAGTATCACAATCGCAACAACAAGGAAAAGCGGAGAAAGAAATATCAACGCAAATATGCTTACTGTCAGATCAAAAATACGTTTCAAAACTGCACCTCCGTTCAGATGCACTTAAAATCAGTTCAATTTATTCCAAAGAATATAATCGTCAATCAGCACGGCTCTTACAGGAGCACCGTCGATTGCACCCATTTTCACGGGCATAGCGATAAGGTAATAGTCGCCCGGCTCAACCTGCGAAAGGTCAAGGTTTTCAAGAACAGCTACTCCGTTCTGCAGGAAAGCTTTGTGCGGCTTGAGCTGATCGTTACCCTTGCCGATTGAATTTGCATCCGTTCCGATAAGGCAGATGCCTGTGTCGACAGCCTCGTATGCGGCACTTTCCATAAAGAATGACTGTGCGTCGCCCTTGATGAGAAGTCTTGTGCAATTCTTCGGAAAATATCTGTTGACGTATTCACCCGTTATAACTCCGGGCGGAACTTCAATAACCGTACACTGACCGATGAATTTATTAAGGTCGGCTTCGTCAATTGTTTCTCCGCCTTCAAGGAAGTGGTACGGCGCATCGACGTGAGTTGCCGTATGCACGCAGGCGTAAACAGCCGAAAGGTTGCAAACGTCGCCGTTTTCGATTCGCTGAACGGCATCAAGCCTTGTTTCGGGGTCTCCCGGATATTCAATTGTCGTAAGCAACGGTCTTGAAATATCAACAATGTTCATCTTTATAAATCCTTATTTTAAAATCAGTCTTTGTTAAGCTCGGAAAGTGAAGCCTGCTTGAGGTAAGCGTTGATGAAACCGTCAATCTCGCCGTCCATAACAGCGTTGATGTTACCGATTTCGAAACCTGTTCTGTGGTCCTTTGCAAGTGTGTACGGCATAAAGACGTAAGAACGGATCTGGCTGCCCCAGCCGATTTCCTTCTGCTCACCCTTGATGTCTTCAATCTTGTCAAGGTGTTCTCTTTCCTTGATTTCGATAAGCTTTGACTTAAGCATTCTCATCGCAACTTCGCGGTTCTGGTGCTGGCTTCGTTCAACCTGGCAGGAAACAACGATGTTTGTCGGGATGTGGATAAGACGGACTGCAGATGAAGTCTTGTTAACCTTCTGTCCGCCTGCACCTGATGCTCGGTAAACTTCCATCCTGATATCGTCAGGGCTGATGTTTACTTCAATTGTATCGTCGATTTCGGGCATAACTTCCAAAGAAGCAAATGAAGTGTGTCTTCTTCCCGAAGAGTCAAACGGAGAAACACGGACAAGACGGTGAACACCTGCCTCGCTCTTCATATAGCCGTAAGCGTTTTCACCCTCGATGCGGAGAACTGCAGATTTAAGTCCTGCTTCGTCACCGTCAAGGAAGTCGATCATACTTACTTTGAAGCCGTGCTGTTCGCCCCAACGGGTATACATTCTTACAAGCATCTGGTTCCAGTCCTGAGCCTCAGTACCGCCTGCACCTGCGTGGAATGTGAGAATAGCGTTCTTCATATCGTATTCGCCCGAAAGAAGTGTGCTGAGTGTCTGCTTGTCAAGCTCTTTTTCGAACTCATCAACGCTTGACTTGCATTCGTCAAACATATCAAGGTCTTCTTCCTCGTCGGAAAGCTCAATCATCGTAAGCGTATCCTCAAAAGAAGCCTTGAGGTTTTCGTATTTTGAAATTTTATTTTTGAGAGCAGCGATTTTCTGCAGAACAACCTGAGTGTTTGCAATGTCATCCCAGAAACCGTCCTGAGCTGTTTTCTCTTCAAGAGAAACAACTTCTGCCTTCATAGCATTTAATCCGAGAGCTTCGCCCAACTCTCCGAGCTTTTCCTCGAAGCCGAGCAGATAAAGTCTCAATTCTTCAAACTGTACCATTATTTATACCTCTCATGCCGTAGCACATATTTTTACTAAATAATTATACAGGAAAATTCCCTTTATGTAAAGCAAAAGATTTTAATATTCTTTTAAAAATATTCAAAATTAGTCTACACTATTGTAAAACATTGTGATATAATATAAATGTAAAAATTTACAATCCGGTGAGAAAGAATGTTTTATGACAACAAAGTGTGCAACGGTTGTTCTGAAGTTATGCTTGAGGGTGACGACATCGTTGTCTGCCCCGAATGCGGAACACCGCAGCACAGAGAATGTTACAAAAAGAATAATCAATGCGTAAATGCGCATCTTCACGCTGAAGGTTTTGACTGGCGGACTGCTAATGCTGAGCCTGAAAAAGAGCCTGAACCCGTTGTTGAAAATTCAGCAACGCAGGAAGACGATGAGAATTCCCGAAAGATTCTTCCCGAGTTTACTTCCGAGAGCGAAGTGCCCGATATACCGTTGCCCGAATTCCACATCGACGGAATTTACGTGAACGGACAGACCTTTGACGCTGACGAGGACATCGGCGGTGCAACAGTTAAGGAAATCGTTACCTACACACAGGTCAATTCAAGGCATTACCTTAAAAGATTTATCAAGAACAAAAATAAAAAGAATTTCATTTCTTGGAACTGGGGCGCATTCTTCTTCGGTCCTGCGTGGTTCTTCTACCGTAAGCTTTACAAGGCAGGCGCCGTCCTTCTTGCTCTTGCGATTTCTGCAACAATCGCGGTTATGCCGCTTATGTCGAAAATTGACACGGCTGCAACAACGCTTGAACCGCTTTACGACCAATTTCTTACTGCACTCCAGACGGGTGCTGACGAAACCGACGAGGAAGCACAAGCGGAAATTGACCGACTTTCCGAAGAAATTATGGCAACGGCAAAAGGCGCTATGCCGTATACCCTTGCTGTTTTCGGTGCAACTTACGTTGTGGCACAGATTGTTCCGGCACTTATCGCCAACAGCTTTTACCGAAAAAAGATGTTGGATGATATAAAGTTTGCAAAAAAGGCAACTTCTGACCCGAAGGTGCTGAAATATTCCCTGATTCGCCGCGGCGGCGTTTCGTTCCTTGCAGGACTTTTTGCAACACTTGCAGCAAGCCACCTGCCAAACATTATTATGTCTATTGTTAGTTATTTTTAAACCAGTATAGGAGGAGTTAACAATGAAAATCAAGAAAGCCATTATCCCTGCAGCAGGTCTCGGTACAAGAGTTTTGCCCGCATCAAAGGCAGTTCCGAAGGAAATGCTCAACATCGTTGACAAGCCGGCTATCCAGTACATCGTAGAAGAGGCTGCAGCAGCAGGTATCGAAGACATCCTTATCATCACAAACCGCGGTAAGGGCGTTATCGAGGATCATTTTGACCACAGCTACGAGCTTGAGGACAAGCTTTCAAAGAATCCTTCAAAGAAGGATCTTTACGAAGATGTTCTTGCTTGTTCAAATATTGCAAACGTTTATTTCATCCGTCAGAAGGAAACAAAAGGTCTCGGCCACGCTATTATGTGCGCAAAGAGCTTTGTCGGCAACGAGCCGTTCGCAATCCTTTACGGTGACGACGTTATCATCAACAACGAATACCCCGTAACAAAGCAGCTTGTTGACATTTACGAGCAGACAGGCAAGGGTGTTGTAGGCGTTAAGGAAGTGCCGAGAAAGGACGTTTCAAAGTATTGCTCACTTGACATCACACACCACGAAGATAACGAAAAGGTTATGGACGTTCACAACATCATCGAGAAGCCGACAGACGACCAGATTATGTCCTGCTACTCAATCCTCGGCCGTGTTGTTGCTCCTCCGCAGGTATTTGATTACCTCGAAGAAGACCTTGCAAACACACCCGAAGGCGAAGAGCTTTACTTCACAGACACACTCACACGTCTTGGTAAGGAAGGCAACCTTCTTGCTCTTGATTTCGACGGTATCCGTTACGATATGGGTAACAAGCTCGGTATCATGAAGGCTAACTGTGAAGTTGCACTTGACCACCACGAAATCGGCGAAGATTTCAAGGCATATATCAAGGACCTTGCAGCAAAGCTTTAATATCTGAACATAACAAAAGGACGGGATAACCCGTCCTTTTTTATATCCTCAGAAGTTGTTTTTTGAGTTTTTCGATGAAATTCAATCTTCTGAAAAAGACTTCTGCAAAAACGATTTCAACAAAAATCATTACAATAGCCTGCCACACTCTCGTTGCGAGAAGAGCCACAAAAGAAGAATGATACAATATCGAAAGCCACCATGTGTTAAGAAGAAGACCGCACACAGTCTGTTCGACAATAACGCTTACAGCAATCTTTGCAGTTGTACATTTTCCCCCGAAGGCTATACCATAAATAAATCCCGAAAGAGCTGCTGTTACAGTAAATCCCGGAAAGAATGTGCCCGAAGGGAAGAGCGTTGCACCAATAAGGTCGCTCACCGCCGCAACGATAACACCACCCGAAGCTCCGTAGAGGTAACCTGCAAACATCAGCGGCACAAAAGAAAATCCGATTTTCAGGAACTGCAGATTGATTGAAAGAAATCTTGAAAGCACAACCTGCAGGGCAATCAGTAATGCCAGCGTTGCAAGCTTTACGGTATTATTTTTAAACCTTTTTGATTTTTCATTTCTGTTCAAAAAATATACCTCCCATCATCCTTAATGAATAATAGGGAGGTAATATTAACTCGATACTATTCAGCGGGATGCGACTGCTGCACTTCCTTCCGACGGACAACTCCCCGTTCCGTCGGCGTTTAACGCACAACCGTCTACTCTGAAATTTATTTTGAATTTATTATATATCAATTTCAAAAAAAGTAAAGACTATTTTTCAGAAAAGCCTTCAACTTTCATAAAACCTTTTGATTTGTGCTTTATATAAAAAGTGAGCAAAACTCCGAAAGGAATCGCAAGAACGGTCATAAACTTCTTCGGAGATTCCTGAATAAACTTTCCGTTTCTGCTGATAATTGAGCTTGAAACATAATGAATACAGTTTCTGAAAATATCTTTTATGTCATCGCTCTCTTTCATACTTTCTTTGCGTACGAACGCAAAGCCCTTCGGATTTCGCAGGTACTGCCTGAACATATTCGTGCTTGAGCCGTCCGACTGATATTCAACAACGCAGACAGGCTCATTGAGAATAACGAGGGTGTAATCCTTATCTGCTTTTTCGTATTTGTATGCAAGAGAGACATATTTCTCTCCCTCGAAAGTCGGATACGGAGGATATTTATTCATAACATCGTTACGGTAGATGAGCTTCTTGTCACCCTTACCGCCCCGCTGATAAAATCCGCCGAGGGTAGTATCAACTCTGTCTGTTTCAAGCTCCGAGCCGATAACTTTTCCGTTTTCAAGGATATCGAGAGCAATTATACCTGCATATTTTTCGTCACGGTATTTTTCCCAGCACGCAACAATTTTTTCAACAGCATCGTCCGTCATATAGTCGTCGGAATCAATACAAACAGAAAGCTCCGTGTCCATATTTTCGTATGCAGTGTTGTGCGCCGTGTGCATACCACCGTTTTTTTTGTAAACATATTTTATTTCAAATCCGTTATCCTTCGCCTGCCATTCCTTGATGAGCTGTGCGGTATTGTCCGTTGAGCCGTCATCAATAACAAGCCAGATAAAATCTTTGCTTGTCTGCCTCAGCAGACTCTCATAGCAAAGATGGATTGAATAATCTCTGTTATATGCAGGGGTAAACACCGTCAGGGTTTTATTTTTTGCATTCATTTAAGTAAAACTCCTCAAGCCATTCGGCATTTTCTTTGATGTCAAACTTTGCAGCAGAAATTTCTTTGAGTGTATTCTTTCTCTCATAGCCGTTTGAATATCTGAGTACCTGATCTGCCCAGAAAGCCGCAGGTTTTTCGAGAGAAACCGTTTCAACATTTTCCGTTATTTTGCAATCGTCGGGAATTGATTCGGAGATGATACACTTTATTCCCGAAGACTGTGCCTCAACGAGCGTTACGGGCAGACCCTCATAAAGCGACGGAAAGAGAAAAACATCGGATGCAAGAAGAATATCGTTAACGTCATCGCGCAATCCCATAAACCTTACTTTTTCGTCAAGCTCGAGTGAAGCAACCTTCTGCCTGATTTTTTCTTCAAGCTCGCCCGCACCGACAAGAAGCAGGATCGCGTCATTATTTTTATCTTTTATCTCTTTGAAAATATCAATTAAAAACGTGTGGTTTTTCTGTGAATTGAATCTTCCGACGTGGCAGACAACAAACTTACCTTTAAGGTCAAGCTTTCCGCGCATTTCCTCTGCTCTGTGCTCATTCCACGAAAATTTATTCGCATCAACCGCATTGTTCATCATAACGAACTTGTCGCTGTTTTTCTTTCCGAAGAGCCAGTTGCCTGCTTCAACTCCGCAGATAAACATATGGTCTGTGTACTTTCTTATTTTATGCTTGAAGTAGTTTCGTACAAGGTCTTTTGCCTTTTCAATGAGGGTTTCATCGCTGAAATGAGGTGCATTATGAGCGTGACATACGGTGCATTTAACCCCACGTGACTTCGCTTCTTTAAAAACGTAATATCCAAGCTCGGACATATGGGAATGAATCACGGAATATTCCTTGTGCTCGTCAAAAAACTCCGCAACCTTTGCCTTATACTCTTTGAAATGACCCGGCTGTACGGGAGGCATGCGGTAAATTTTTCCGCCGAGAGCTTCAATTTCATCGTCATAGGCGCCCTTTTCTTCACGGTGCACCATAAAATCAAACTGTACCTTTGTGCGGTCGATGTTACGGTAATAATTCATTACCATTGTTTCTGCACCGCCACGGTTCATTATGGTAAAAAGGTTCAGTATTCTGACAGGCTCGCTCATAAAAATCCTCCCCTCGGTCATAGTTACATTTATTATACAGTTTTTATCGGATTTTGTAAAGCACAAGAAAAACCGGCAGAGGATTTCTCCCCTGCCGTTAGCTTTGTTGAAGTTAAATTACATAAGACTGTTGTAAAGAGCTGTGATTTCCTCAACACTTGTGTCGCGCGGGTTACCCGGACGGCAAGCATCGTCAAATGCTGACTGTGCAAGGAACGGAATATCCTCTGCCTTAACGATTTCCTTGAGGTCTGCAGGAATACCAACATCAGCTGAAAGCTTCTTAACAGCGTCAACAGCTGCCTTGCGGTACTCTTCAACGCTCATATTTTCTGTGCCTTCAACGCCCATTGCCTTTGCGATATCTCTGTACTTCTCGCCTGTTTCGGGAGCATTATACTCCATAATTGTCGGAAGAAGGATTGCGTTAGCAACACCGTGAGGTGTGTCATAAAGTGCACCGAGAGGATGAGCCATTGAGTGAACGATGCCGAGACCAACGTTTGAGAAGCCCATACCTGCAACGTACTGACCGAGAGCCATACCCTCTCTGCCTTCATCTGTGTTTTCAACAGCACCGCGAAGGCTCTTTGCGATGATTTCGATAGCCTTGATATGGAACATATCTGAAAGCTCCCATGCACCCTTTGTGATGTAGCCTTCGATTGCGTGTGTAAGAGCGTCCATACCTGTTGCTGCTGTAAGTCCCTTGGGCATTGAAGCCATCATATCGGGATCAACAACTGCTACAACGGGGATGTCATGTACGTCGACACAAACCATCTTACGGTTCTTTTCAACGTCTGTGATAACGTAGTTGATTGTAACCTCAGCAGCTGTACCTGCTGTTGTGGGAACTGCGATAATCGGAACGCACGGCTTCTTAGTCGGAGCAACGCCTTCAAGTGAACGTACATCTGCAAACTCGGGGTTTGTGATGATGATACCTACAGCCTTAGCTGTGTCCATTGAAGAACCGCCGCCGATTGCAACGATGCAGTCTGCGCCTGCTGCCTTGTAAGCTTCAACACCTGCCTGAACGTTTTCGATTGTCGGGTTCGGCTTGATGTCGCTGAACATTACATATTCAACACCTGCTGCTTCAAGAATGTCCGTAACCTTCTTTGTTACGCCGAACTTGATGAGGTCGGGGTCAGAAGCAACAAATGCCTTGTTAAATCCACGAGCCTTGATTTCTTCGGGGATAGCGTTGATAGCGCCCTTGCCGTGGTATGATGTTTCGTTAAGTACAAATCTGTTCATTGGTTATCATTCTCCTTTAAGCCTTCCGGCTGATTTTCAAGTATATTATAATACTTCCCGACAGAAAATTCCATTGACAAATTGTTAACAATGCGTATAGTTTTTATGTTTATTTTGCTGATTTTTCGGGCAGGTCTTTTCGCCATACAACATCTTGTATAACCGCCGTAAAACAGAGACTAAAACAAATTTATTTTGCTTAAAAAGATAGCAAAAATGCTTGACTTTATTCACTTTTATATGTATAATATCAAGGCTGTGAAATTTTCAACACAGCATCCTTGCCACTTCGGTGGCCAAAAGACCAGAAGGAGGTGCTTTTAGAATGGCAGTAGGTAACTATGAGGCAATGCTCGTTTTCTCTGTTAAAGAGAGTGAGGACGCTGCAAAGGCTTTGGTAGAAAAGTTCAAGGCTCTTATGGAGAAGAACGGTGCTGTTGAAAGCGTTGATGAGTGGGGCAAGAGAAAGCTTGCTTACGCAATCAACTACGAAACAGAAGGCTACTATGCTCTTTACAACTTCAGCTCTGAGCCGGAATTCCCCGCAGAGCTCGGCCGTGTTCTCAACATTACAGACGGCGTGCTTCGTTCACTTATAATCAAAAAATAAGGGAGGAAGCGACATGATTAACAATGTAGTATTAATGGGTAGACTTGTCGCAACTCCTGAGTTGCGAAATACCCAGACAGGTGTTGCCGTAACGTCTTTCACAATTGCAGTTGAGCGTTCATTCGCTCGTGCAGGTGAGCAGAGACAGGCTGATTTCATCGACTGTGTTGCATGGAGAAATACCGCTGAATTTATCTCAAGATATTTCCAGAAGGGTTCTATGATTGCAGTTACAGGTTCAATTCAGACCCGTACTTATGACGACAAAAACGGTAACAAGAGAAAGGCAACGGAAATTGTTGTTGACCAGGCAAGCTTCTGCGGCTCAAAAGCAGAAACAGGCACATCAGGTTATTCAGCACCGTCTGCTATGCCTGCAGCTCCCTCATTTGCAACAGCAACTGAGAGTGACTTCGAAGAAATTGCAGGCGACGATGATTTGCCGTTCTGAGCAAGTCATCCTGACTAAAATAGGAGGTATTTTACAATGGCTTATGATAAGAACAACGGCCGTCCGAACAGAAAGGGCCGTAAAAAGGTTTGTTCATTCTGCGTTGAGAAGGTAGAAGCTATCGACTACAAGGATATCAACAAGCTCAACAAGTACACTTCAGACAGAGGCAAGATCCTTCCCCGTCGTGTTACAGGTACTTGCGCTAAGCATCAGAGAGAGCTCACAACAGCTATCAAGCGTGCTCGTCACGTAGCTCTTATGCCTTACACAGCAGACTGATTGAATTAACAATCATCACACCACAGTTTCTTCGGATTCTGTGGTGTTTTTATTTTCCCCTCCTCCCCTTTCGCATTGACTTTTATGCTCGTTTTTTGTATAATTTTCTTGCATTTGTTTTATTTATAAACCCAAATCAGGAGAGGTATTATATGACAGAAAATATCAAAGCAAGTTTATCGGCGGCGTTGGACTGGTTTTCAAATGCTGTTGATGTAACGAATACTGCACTTTACACTTACATTCTTATCATTCTTCTCGTTCTTGCGGGACTTTATTTCACGGTAAGAACGCGTTTTGCTCCGTTCCGTCTTTTCGGCGAACAGATCCGTTCTGTTATGGAAAAGCCCACTGACGGCAAAAACGTTTCATCCTTCCAGGCACTGATGGTTTCAACAGCTTCACGTGTCGGTACGGGTAATATCATCGGTGTTTCAACGGCTATCTGCCTCGGCGGTTTCGGCTCTGTTTTCTGGATGTGGGTTATCGCAATAATCGGAAGTGCTTCCGCTTTTGTTGAAAGCACACTCGCACAGATTTACAAAAAGAAAGGACCCGACGGCTGTTACGGCGGCCCTGCATATTACATTCAGAGTGCGCTTAAAAACCGTCCGCTTGCAATAATCTTTTCCGTTCTCCTCATTGCCACTTACGGTGTCGGCTTCAATATGCTCGCGTCGTACAATCTCCAGTCAACTTTCTCAGCCTACAGCTTCTATGATGCATCGACAACCCCTTGGATTATCGGTGCTGTTGTTGCAGGGCTTGTTGCTGTTTGTCTTTTCGGCGGCGGTAAGCGAATTGTTAAAATCACAAGTTTCCTTGTGCCGATCATGGGTGTTGCTTACATTCTTGTAGCTCTGGCTGTTACAGCAATTAATTTCAAGATGCTTCCGTCAGTTTTCTCTCGCATATTTACAGAAGCTTTTGATTTCAATTCAATCTTCGGAGGCTTCACAGGTTCATGCGTAATGTTCGGTATCAAGCGCGGTCTTTTCAGTAACGAAGCAGGTGTAGGCTCTGCTCCCAATGCTTCGGCATCTGCAGACGTCAGCCACCCTGCAAAACAGGGTCTTGTTCAGGTGCTTTCAGTTTTCATTGACACAATCCTTGTTTGTTCCGCAACAGCTTTCCTTTGTATGTGTTCAGGCGTTGAGCCTACAGCAGAAATTTCGGGTGCACCGTTTGTGCAGGCGGCACTCAGCACAACACTCGGCAAAGCAGGTCCGATTTTCATAACGGTTGCAATGATTCTTTTCGCATTCACTACCCTTCTCGGCAACCTTTACTATGTTGACCAGGGCATTGCCTTCATCAACGGCAAAATCCCCGGCAAGAAATTCACAACGTTCTACAGAATCGTCGCTTCGCTCCTCATCTTTATCGGTGCAGGACTTAACGCAGGACTTCTCTGGAACGTTTCGGACGTGCTTATGGGTGCAATGACAATCATCAATATTCCTGTTATAATAATCCTCGGCAAATACGCAATCCGCACACTCAAGGATTACGAGTTGCAGAAAAAAGCAGGAAAAGACCCTGTATTTAAAGCAAAAAATATCGATCTCCCACACGAGGTTGATTATTGGAAATAATTTTAAAAAGCCGCAGAACTTGCGGCTTTTATTTATTCACAAATAACTCTTTTATTTTTCATAAATATGGTGTATAATGCAGATATAATCTTTCAAGGAGATTTATGTATGAAGAAAAACATTCTCGTTACCGGTGGTGCCGGTTTTATCGGAAGCAATTTCATTTACTATATGCAGCGCAAGCATCCCGACTACCGTCTTGTGTGCCTTGATGCTCTGACTTATGCAGGCAATCTTTACACACTCGACGATGCGAAAAGCGGTGATTTCCGCTTTGTACTTGGCGACATCTGTGACCGTAAGCTCGTTTTCGACCTTTGCGAAGAGGAAAAGTTTGATGTAATCATCAACTTTGCGGCAGAAAGTCACGTTGACCGTTCGATTGAAAATCCCGAGGTTTTCCTTAAGACAAACATCCTCGGCACTCAGGTGCTTCTTGACGCTTGTAACAAATATAATATCCCCCGTTATCATCAGGTTTCAACGGACGAGGTTTACGGCGATCTTCCGCTTGACAGACCCGACCTCTTCTTCACGGAGGATACACCGATTCATACGTCATCACCCTATTCAGCAAGTAAGGCTTCTGCAGACTTGCTCGTAATGGCATATCACCGCACATTCGGTACACCCGTTACAATCTCTCGTTGTTCAAATAACTACGGCCCTTATCAGTTCCCCGAGAAGCTGATTCCCGTTATGATTGCAAAGGCACTTGCTGACGAAAAGCTTCCCGTTTACGGCGAAGGACTCAACGTGCGCGACTGGCTCTACGTTGACGACCACTGTAAGGCTATCGATATGATCGTTGAAAACGGCAGAATCGGTGAAGTTTATAACATAGGCGGACACAACGAAAAGGCTAACATTGATGTTGTCAAAACAATCCTTAAGGCTGTCGGCAAGGACGAAAGCCTTATCACATTCGTTAAAGACCGTCCGGGCCACGATATGCGCTATGCTATCGACCCTGCAAAAATCCACGCTGAGCTCGGTTGGGAGCCCGAAACACTCTTCAACGAAGGCATTCAGAAAACAATCGAGTGGTATCTCAACAACCGCGAGTGGTGGGAGAAAATCCTCAGCGGCGAATATATGAATTACAGAGGTTGATTTTATGAAAAAAATAATTTCATGTTTACTCCTCATTGCAGTCTGCTTCACTTTCTTTGCTTGCGGTAAGCAGGACGGTGACCTTGGCAAGCAGACAACTGTCGATGCTCAGAACGGCTACACAATCACCAACGAAGTCAAGAATTTCCAGTTCAAGCTTGAAGAGGATGCGCTTGAAGAAAACGAAAATCTTCGCAAGGACGGATTCAAGGTTTCAAAAGAAAATGCAAAGGGAAAGATTATGTCCAAGACAGGTGCTTTTGACATCGCTCTTCAGGAAGCTACCGTTGAATTCAATACTGTTACTGCATATTTCGACAGAACAAGAGGTATCTGGAAAGTCGTATTTTCCGACGTTACAGAAACGACGGCTGAAGACGGAAGCATTTCACGCGCAAGCGTAACGAAAGAGTCCGTTTACATCGACGAAGCAGGCTACACACTTTACGCTTATACTGAATAAATGAAAGAATCGCTCGATTTTATCGGGCGATTTGATTTAGGTAACTGATATGAAAACTATTGCAAAAATAAGAACAGACTTCCCGACAAAATTCGGAATTCCGCGCCAAAGCGGACTCGTTGACGAATTGAAAGGAACGGTTATATTTGAACCTGAATACAGAAACTCCGATGCTATCCGCGGACTTGAGGAATTTTCGCACATCTGGTTGATATGGAAGTTTTCAACAGGCGAAACAGAAAGCTGGTCGCCCACGGTGCGTCCCCCGAAGCTCGGAGGCAACACAAGAATGGGCGTTTTTGCAACGCGATCGCCTTTCCGCCCGAATTCAATCGGACTTTCCTGCGTCAGGCTTGAAAAAATTGAGTTTACCGAGAACTCAGGAACCGTGCTTCACGTTTCGGGAGCAGACCTTATGGATAAAACGGAAGTCGTTGATATCAAACCGTATATTCCGTATGCTGACTGTCACCCCGATGCAACAGGCGGATTTTCCAAAGACGGAAACAGTCCGCGGCTGAATGTTCATATCCCTGAAGAATTGTTGCCCTTAATCCCTGCAGGCAAGTTTGTTGCGCTGAAAAAAGTTCTTGAGCTTGACCCGCGGCCTGCCTACCACAGTGACGAGAGCCGCATTTACGGCTTCGGTTTTGCAGGAATTGAAGTTAAATTCACGGTCAGCGGTAATGATTTGCACGTCTGCGCAATTGAATAGGGAAACATTATAAAGAAAAGACCGTTGGAAAACCAACGGTCTTTAAAAATTCCATTTGAGAGAGATTATTTAATCTCGATCTGTGCGCCAACTTCTTCGAGCTTAGCCTTGATGTCCTCAGCCTCGTCCTTAGAAACGCCTTCCTTGATTGCCTTCGGAGCGCCACCAACCAGAGCCTTAGCTTCTGCAAGACCAAGACCTGTGATGTCCTTAACAGCCTTAACAACCTTAATCTTCTGGTCGCCAGCGCCTGCAAGGATAACGTCGAACTCTGTCTTCTCTTCTGCTGCCGGGCCTGCTGCTGCCGGACCTGCTACAACTGCTGCTGCAGCTGATACGCCGAATTCATCCTCTACTGCGTGTACGAGCTCTGAAAGCTCAAGAACTGAAAGAGTCTTCAACTCTTCAACAATTGCCATAATTTTCTCTGATGCCATGGTAATTTACCTCCATAAAATTTTGTAAATAATTTTTAATTTAAGTTTGCTGAATTAAGCCTCAGCGGGAGCCTCTGCCTTATCGGCAATAGCCTGTACAGCTCTTGCAAATCCAGCGATAGGTGCGCTGAATACATTTGCAACCATAGAGAGCAATGTCTCTCTTGACGGAAGAGTTGCGAGTTCCATGAGCTTTTCCATGCTGATAACTTCACCGTCAATGTAACCTGTCTTGAGGTTGAAGTTTTCGTGATCCTCTGCATACTTGTTGAGGATACGAGCAGCTGCTACGTAATCGTCCTTACATGTAGCAATAGCTGAAGTACCGTCGAGAACGTCGCTCATTGATTCAAGAGCTGTGCCCTTGATTGCGAGCTTGATAAGTGTGTTCTTAACAACAGTGTACTCAACGCCTGCTTCACGAAGCTCTCTACGAAGAGCTGTATCGTCAGCAACAGAGATACCCTTGTAATCTACGATTACACCTGCGCATGAATTGCTGATTCTGTCAGCAACCTCTGCAACTATCTGCTTCTTCTGTTCCAATACGCTTGCACTTGGCATTTTTTTCACCTCTCAAAAATGGGATATGGTGCTATAACGAAAATAATCCCTGCCCACAAACCGTGGACAGGGAACAAACATACAAATATAGATTGGCAGACTTTCGCCTGAATCCTGTATGCTCCTATCCTCGGCAGGTGGTTAAAAACCGTTACGCATAAAGCACCTGCTGTCTTTGAATAAAGAACAGCTTAGATATAATACCACACGATTTTCACCGTGTCAAGTATTAACGAAAAATAAATTAGTCTGTGATAACAGCCTTAGCGGGGTTGATACGTACGCCGGGGCCCATTGTTGAAGCAACAACGCAAGATCTGATGTACTGACCCTTTGCAGCTGCCGGCTTAGCCTTTTCGATTGCGCTGAGGAGAGTCTTATAGTTCTCGCCAAGCTTTTCAGCACCGAAAGAAACCTTACCGATCGGGCAGTGGATGATGTTTGTCTTATCAAGACGGTACTCAATCTTACCAGCCTTAGCTTCTTCAACAGCCTTAGCTACGTCAGGAGTAACTGTACCAGCCTTCGGTGACGGCATAAGGCCACGGGGACCAAGAACCTTACCGAGACGACCAACAAGACCCATCATGTTCGGAGCTGCGATAGCAACGCCGAAATCAAGGAAGCCTTCGCCCTGAATCTTAGCAACGAGGTCTTCTGCACCTACGATTTCTGCGCCTGCTGCTGCAGCAGCGTCTGCAGCTTCGCCCTTAGCAAAAACTGCAACACGTACTTTCTTACCTGTACCGTTAGGAAGTACAACAGCGCCTCTAACCTGCTGGTCAGCGTGACGTGAGTCAACACCAAGACGAACATGTACTTCTACTGTTTCATCAAACTTAGCTGATGAAGTCTTGACTGCGAGTTCAAGAGCTTCCATCGGCTCATAGAGTGCTGCTCTGTCAACGAGTTTTGCACTCTCTAAATATTTCTTACCGTGTTTCATTAGTTAATTCCTCCCTACAAAGTGGTTAATCGGATGTTTCCTCCCACGCGGGAGATTAGTCTACTACAGTAACACCCATGCTGCGTGCAGTACCAGCGATCATAGACATAGCTGTGTCGATGTTTGCTGCATTCAAGTCGGGCATCTTCTGTTCAGCGATTTTTCTAACCTGCTCGCTTGTGATTGTTGCTACCTTTGTCTTGTTCGGTACACCTGAACCGCTTTCGATGCCACAAGCCTTCTTGATAAGAACAGCTGCGGGCGGTGTCTTTGTAACGAATGTGAATGAACGGTCTGCATAAACTGTGATTACAACGGGGATGATAAGACCTACGTCGTTCTTTGTACGCTCGTTGAATTCCTTAGTGAATGCCATGATGTTAACACCATGCTGACCTAAAGCAGGACCAACCGGGGGAGCCGGTGTTGCCTTACCTGCAGGGATCTGAAGCTTAATAAAGCCTACTACCTTCTGAGCCATTTTTTGCACCTCCAAAATATGTGGTTCGGCGGAGCAATTGAAAAGTTTTTTGCTCCTCCCACGGGGAGCCGGAGCTCCATACCCAAAGGGGTATATAATTAAAGCGAAAACGCTTAATTATCACGTAAAACTGATTTTAATTAATCGGCAACGACTTCAACCTGATCAAGCTCAAGCTCAACCAATGTTTCCTTACCGAACAAAGCAGAAACTGTAACCTTAACCTTATTGTTATCAAGGTCGATTTCTTCAACAGTTCCTGAGAAACCTTCAAAGATTTCATCAATGATGTTGACTGTGTCGCCAACTTCGTACTTGACTTCGACAACCTTCTTTTCAACGCCGAGTCTGTAAACTTCCTCGTCTGTAAGAGGAACGGGCTTACCCTCGGGACCAACAAAACCTGTTGCGCCGCGTGTTCCGCGGATTACAAGCCAAGCCTCATCGCTGATTTTTGGCATATCGTTTTCGTCAAGGAATGTTGCGATTTTAACCATAACATAACCGGGGAAGATTTTACGCTCAACCTCACGGGTCTTGCCGTCCTCACGAACCTCAACAACTGTTTCGGTCGGGATTTTGACTTCAAAAATCTCGTCCTGCATTTTACGGTTTTCCGCAGCCTTCAAGATGTTTGTTGCTACTTTATTCTCGTAGCCTGAGTAGGTATGCACAACATACCATCTGGAGTCATTAGACATTGCCTTTCCTCCGTATACTCTTAATTATTCAGCAGCTGTCGGCGCTGCTGTGCTTGTTGTCGGCGCAGTTGTTGTGGGAGCTGTTGTTGTCTGTGCTGTTGTTGAAGCAGTTGTTCTGTTCTCTGCTGCTTCACGAAGCGCATCGATACCGCTTGTAAGACCGAGGTCTACAAGGAAAACTGCAACACCGATTACTGCGATACAAGCAAGTGTGATCAATGTTCCCTTAACAACTTCTTTGCCTGCGGGCCAAGTGATCTTTTTAACTTCGCCCTTAAGGTCTTTGAAGAAGCGAGCAATTGCCTTGAAGATATTCTTCTTATTCTTCTTCGGCTTCTTGGAAGTCTTTTCCTTTTCAGCCTTAGCAATCTTTTTTGCTGCCTCTGAGCTTTCTTTGTTAGCCATAGCAGTTATCCTCCCAGCTTACTTCGTTTCTTTGTGGAGAGTATGCTTTTTGCAGAATCTGCAATACTTGTTCATCTCCAACCTGTCGGGTGTGTTCTTCTTGTTTTTCATTGTGTCATAATTGCGCTGTTTGCATTCTGTACATGCAAGTGTAACTTTGACTCTCATTTCTTTCGGCACCTCCATTTTACCGGTTAATCCGGACCTATAAAGCCTCCCTCGTAACGGACTTACACCCTGTAAGTTCCTAAAAGAGGGCACAAAAAAAGAACCCTCTACAAGAGGTACAGATATTTTAGCAGATGCATCAATGTTTGTCAATAGTTTTTGTGCAATTTTTTGGCCTGACACCTTGATTTTAAAGGCTTTGCCGCTTTTCGCAAGCGGTAGTGGACAAGCGTGTCTGTCGGCACAAAATATGCGAATTGACTTTAGTCTTTCTATTTGATAAAATGTGTCGTAAGATAAAATTTTATGTGTGGCGATAAATTTATGATAAGAATTAATGAAATAAAGCTTCCTCTTGAAGCAACGGTAGAAGACGTCCTTTCCGCTGCAGCAAAGGCTCTGCGTTGCCCGAAAAGAAAAATAAAAACGCTTGAAATCGCAAGAAAGTCGCTCGATTCACGAAAGAAGGATAACCTTTTCTTTGTTTACAGCGTCGACGTTACCGTTGACGGCGATGAAACAGAACTTCTTGAAAGAAGCGGTTGCAAGAAAGCGATGATAACCGAGCCGTTTTCATATACCTTG
>JAZSID010000140.1:0-3545 GCA_045533625.1 Acutalibacteraceae bacterium
AATTCTTTAAAAGTACAATGATTTTTTTCTTTTGCATTTGAGAAAGACACCATTTTATAAAGCTGAAAGGTGACGTAATCCCAGTAGAATCAACAAGTTGTGAAAAAATTTGATAAGGGCAAAACTCTGATCCCCCAGTTCAAATCTGGGTGGCGCCTCCAAAAAATCCGACAAGTTTCGACTTGTCGGATTTTTTTATCCAAGCCGACAGGCTTGGTATATCATCACACGAAGTGTGCATAACTGTCGGCTTGATGATATACAATGCTTCGCATTGATTTTTTGACACCCGCACCTGTTGTAATTATTTTTTTGATGTGTTATAGTTATTATACAACAAAAATATTAAGGAGTTGAAACAATACGAAAAAACTGATATCTGTAATAATGTTGGTTTTGTTGATTCTCAGCTTATGGGCTTGTAGTGGTGGTAAAACCGATGGTGTAACGGTACCTTTTGTTGAGTCGAAAATATATTCACAGGAAGATATTTCTTTGGCGATTAGCACAATTACAAAGGAATTTAAAGCAGGGTGGAGTGGTTGTACTCTTACTGAAATATATTATGCCGGTGATGATGTGTCCGCAGAATATCAGGATTGGGCGGAGCTGTATAATGCTGACGAAGTAATTGTGCTGTTGTCGTCGTTTGATACAGATTCTCCCGCAGGAAACAGCGGTCTTAATTCTGATTTTACTTACAAAAACTGGAATTGGATATTGGTGAGAACTTCAGGTGGCGATTGGAAGCATGTTGACCACGGATATTGATATGAAATTAATATCGATGGTTCTAAAATAAGACGTACGGCCAAAAAGAAAGCACTTCTTCGGAAGTGCTTTTCTTTTTGTAACGATGTTTGCCCTTACGGGCAAGTGATGTTGACTTTGACAGTGATGTTCACTTCGTGAGTGATGTTACGCCTGACGGCGAGTTATATTGGCAAGCACGAATTCAGTCATTATCCAGCTGGGACAAAAGAAGACGCCGCCTACAGAAACATAAGTCTTGCAAGGTCACAGAAAATATTAAGAAACAATATCCCGTCATTCTTAGTTTCCATATGCCTCTATACACAAAAGAATTCTATGATTTTTTGAAATAAAAAGCGAAGTTTATTAAATAAATATTCACAAAAATAATGCACTTATCAGTATTGATTTGTGCGTTTTATTATATTATAATATTTGTGATGAAAAGTACGCTCATGTTATGGAAGTGCTCAAACAAAGAGCCGAGGCTAATTCTGTTAAAGAAAAAGAAGTTGAAACATCCGATTCTCCTGCAGTTTTTGCATCTGCAAACGTTAAAACGAATGAATAAAGTGAGGCTGAATTATGAATCAGTATAAATTCAAATACGATTATTCCAAGACGTTATGGATGAAAATGTATCTTGCCGACCCTGATTTTGATAACAACCGTTCAAATGTGTATGTAACTTTCGAACAGGCACTTGAAATCGTAAAGGCTGTTGATAAAATCACTCAGGGGATTCAGAAGATTATTTACCTTGTGGGCTGGCAGGGACTTGGTCACGATGATTGCTGGCCTGAAATGGATACGGTGAATGAATATCTTAAGCGTGATGAGGATAAAACAGCACATGACAGTTTTTTGTGGCTTTATGAGGAAGCAAAAAAATATAACACAGTTATAAGTGTGCATGTAAATGTTTCTGATGCCGTAAAGGAAGACGGCATTTTCCACGAGCTTGTGGCAACGGATTCTGTATGTAAAGATATCAACGGTAAACCTGCTGTTTTGCAGATGCTCAATAACCGTAATTGTTACAAAACATCATATAAGCAGTTGTGGGAAAGCGGTATCTTTAAAAGATTGTTTGACCGTTTCCTTGAAGTTATTCCCGCTGCAGAGGCAGGCACTATACATCTTGATAATTTCTGTCTTGCAGAAAGTCTGAATCCTAAAACATATATTGAAGAGCAGGATGAAGCAAGAAATGCAATGCTTGATTATATGTTTGAAAAAGGTGTTGAGATTACGAGTGAATTCACTTTCCGTGAAGCACATTTCCGTAACGAATCAATAACAAGTCCTAACCGCGAAATGTATGCCGAGGCAGGTGAGGATATGACGGAAATTCCGTGGGAGAGTGTTCCTATCAGGACTCTCGGTAAAATTCCCGCAACATGGTGGACTTCTCAGGTAAGTATGAATGAATGTATAGAAATTCCGCCGTCGCTTTACAGCGGTCATCTTAATGACAAAGCATTGATGCCTGTATTCTACGGTACAATGCACGGTGAAGATATATGGAGGAAATACGGAAATGATTCTGCCGATTGGGCTCCCGCATTCATTAAGGAATTCTGCACATATCATGTACCTTACACATACCTGAATCGTTATAATAGACTTGGATATACGGAAAATCCCGATGCTGAATACGAAAAAAAATATACCGTTAATTTCTCGGATGGAGTAGTTTCAAAGGCAGAGGATCTCTCGATAACTAAAAACGGTGTTGTTCTGAAAAAAGAAAATGATGTTATTCTGCCTTTGACGGAAGATAACAAAATCTTTATTGCCTATTCCGAAAACGGAAAAGACGGAGAATGGAATATCCCCGATGCTGACTTTGACAAAGCAAAGGTTTATAATATCACCGCAGACGGCAATGAATATTTCTGTGACGTTACGGTTGAAGACAAAAAAATATCACTCAATTTAATAGCAGGTCAAGCGGTAGTTGTTATAGGTTAATACAGTTATAAGCAACTCAATAAAATCCGATTTATTTAGCAGACTAATAATATGTGGAGGTTAAAATAATGAAAAAAGAGTATTGCGGAATACCTATGAGATTCGCACACACGGGTGTTACACAGTTCGCTCCCGAAAATTCTTTGGAAGCATTCAAAAAAGCTGCCGAGCTCGGCTTTGAGGGTATTGAGATGGATATCCAGCTGTGCGGAGACGGGGAAATCATTGTAACTCACAACGATAATATGGGGTATATGACACATGAACGTTATCGTGATGCTTTTCTCAAAGATATGACAGCTGAGCAGATTAAGAAATACGATATACCATACCGCAATTCACTCAAACTTAAATATCCTCCATATCCTTGGACAGAGCATTACGGAGGTAGACGTATGATTACGCCGCCGGATTACATCGAAGACAGAGTGACCCATATGATCTCCTTCCCGGAATTTGATGCATGGTTATCAACCGTTGATTACGACATCAGTGTTGAGGTCGAATTTAAATGTAAGGGTATGTGTCCGCGTATGGATGAAATTCTTGCAAAATCGTCAAATGTTTCAAGGTACATTTTTATGTCAGGCGATTGGGAGGTGCTCGAAGAAATACAGGAGCATTACCGTAAAGTCGGTAAGCCGAAGGGACTGCGTTTCGGTGCGAATATCCGTTTTATCAATGAAAAGACAATGGATTTCGTTAAACGCTCCGACCTCTGGGAAGTCGGTCTCAATAACGAGGCATTTACCAAAGAGGACGTGGATATGTTTGAGTCTATGGGAATCAAGGTGTTTTCAAATCTTGGCGATTACCCG
>JAZSID010000076.1:0-10951 GCA_045533625.1 Acutalibacteraceae bacterium
TCTTGATTCGTGAGGTTATTTTATGAAAAACAAGACTTCATTGGTTTTTACAGGAGACATCGGCTTTGACAGATATATGTACGGCAAGTGGGAAGATGACAAGCTTATTTCCGGGGAAATACTTGACTTTCTTCACAGCGCAGACCATGTTATTGCCAACGTTGAAGGCCCCGTTGCTCCCGTTGAGCAGAACACTACAAAAGACGGCGTTCAGCAGCTTCTGCATACAATCGAGCCTGCTGCCGTCAAAGTTTTAAACAATATGCACGCGGACATCTGGAACATCTGTAACAATCACATTATGGATGCAAAAGAATACGGTATCAGTAAGACACTTGAAATCGCAAAAGAGAATAACGTTCAGACTATAGGCGCAGGAATGAACATCCACGAAGCAAGAAAGCCTGTTATCCTTGACGAAGCAGGCGGAATCGGCATGTTCGGTGTCGGCTATCAGCGCGCCTGCAGAAAGGCTGACGTCGACAAACCCGGCTGTTACAGCTGGAGTGACCTTGATGCAATTCAGAACACGATAAATGAAATTAAGGCAAAATGCCGTTGGTGTATTGTTGTTGCTCACGCGGGTGAAGAGTTCACTCCTCTCCCCTCACCCTATACCAGAGAAAGATATCACAAATATCTCGAAATGGGTGCAGATATCGTTGTTTCGCATCATCCGCACGTGCCGATGAACTATGAAACAGTCGGCGATAAAGTTATTTTCTATTCACTCGGCAACTTTATTTTTGATACAGATTATCAGCGCTCACAGTTCAATACAGAGCTTGGGCTTATTGTTAAAATCAACTTTACGGAAAACGAATTCACCTGGGAGCCTATGGGGCTAGAAATTCAGCGAGGAGAAGAGCACATTGTAAAAACTGAGCTTCCGCGAATTTTCGTTGATGTGCAGGAGGATGAATACAAGCTCCTTGCTCCACTTTCGGCAAAGGTTCTCGTTGCGGCAACAAAAAGACAAATGACTTATCTTAATCCGAATCGCTTCGCAGACGCAACGGAAGATGAGTGGACAGAACATTTCAGAGAACCGCTTCGAACAGGACGTGTTCCGGGCGAAACACTGGACTTCTTTATTATCTGTCCGTTGGCTGAAGAAGCCGAAAAGGGCGAGTGGAAAAAGAGCAAGCTTGAAGAAGTCAAAGAATATATGCTTGAACAATTGTAAAATTTAATTCAGAAGGTGAGAAAAATGGGATTCCTAGATAAAATTAAACATGCACAAGATAAAATGCAAAATAAATCAATAGAAATTTCAAACAAATTCAACAACTCAATAAATACAAACTATTCCCATAATTTAAATATACAACCCAAAATCAATAATATCAACTTTGCAAAACCAACAACTATTCCAAATAAGATTATTAAAGAATTCTATAGTGATTACCCAGAATACCCGTATATTTCTAAGGATAGGTCAAGTGATTGGATTGAACAAGCACGTTCATTTCCAACTTCAACAATAATTCCTAAATCTACGATGATCCGTTTTCCTAATGGATTATTGCCTGGTCACGTATATCTTCTTTATTGGCTAAACAAATACCCTAACAAATCCTATCCCTCTTACTTTGAATATAAATATGGTATAGATGCTGAAACTGAAAAAATATTCCTAATTAATCACGGTTACTTAGATACAAACAACAGACTTACACCCAACGGATTGGATACTATTGAGCTCTACCATAATATTATTAAAAATCATTCCCAAAAAAACGACAATTCATACGAATCTAAATGCAACCAAATACAAAAAGCCTTAAACAATATAAAGAGAAATAAATTTGCTGAGTACGAAATTATTGCTAACTCAGACTGTTGCGAAATATGTAAAAATTATGATGGTAAACATTTCAACGTTAAAGATTTTAAAATTGGTAAAACCGCTCCACCTTTTCACGAAAGTTGCAGATGTTCAATCTCATCATATTCTGATAGAGAATCATATGAAGCATGGTTGAATAGTTTGTAATGCTATTATTTAAATTTACTATTGCAATTTAAACTATTGAAGTATATAATTCTATTGTAAATTTCCTAAAAGGAGAAATAAATTATGGACATAATCAAAACAGCTGACAGAATGAAGAATGTTCACTCTGACATCCGTGGTCCTTTGTTTGTTGAAGCAATGGACATGCGAGCAAGAGGAATCGACGTTTTAAGACTTAATACAGGTAACCCTGCAACATTCGGCTTCAAGCTTCCCAAGAGCCTTGAAGATGCTCTCAAGGGCAACGAGCAGAAAGGTGTTGCTTACTGCGATTTCAAGGGTATGCCCGACGCAAGAGAGGCTATCTGCGAATATGAAAAGACAAAAGGTATTGAAGGAATCGTTCCTGACGATGTATTTATCGGTAACGGTGTAAGCGAGGTTGTTAATTTTGCACTTATGCCCCTTCTTAACGACGGTGACGAAGTTCTTGTCCCCTCACCCAGCTATTCACTCTGGGGTAACTCAGTTTACCTTGCAAGCGGTAACCCTGTTTTCTATACTTGTGACGAGAAAAGCAACTGGTATCCCGACATTGCAGATATCCGTTCAAAGGTTACCTCAAAAACAAAAGCTATTGTAATCATCAACCCCAACAACCCGACAGGTGCTCTTTATCCGAAAGAGATTCTTCTTGAAATCGTTCAGATTGCAAGAGAAAACGGTCTTATTATCTTCTCAGACGAAATTTATGACAGACTGGTTATGGACGGACTTGAGCATATTTCAACAGCATCACTCGCTCCCGACATCCCCGTTGTCACAATGAATGGTCTTTCTAAATCTCACCTCGTATGCGGTTTCCGTTGCGGTTGGATGGTTCTCAGCGGTCCGCGTGAGCTTACCGCAGAATACCGCAAGGGTATCATTCAGATGACATCTCTCCGTCTTTGCGCAAACACACTTCCTCAGCTTGTTATTCCTGCTGCTATGGCTGATATGGAAACTCCGCATTCAATGATCGTTCCCGGCGGTCGAATTTACGAGCAGAGAGAAGCTACCTGTTCAGAGCTCGAAAAGATTGACGGTCTTACATTTGTCAAGAACAGTGCTGCTTTCTATCTTTTCCCGAAGCTTGATGTTAAGAAATTCAACATCACGGATGATAAGAAGTTTGCATGGGATCTTCTTCATGCTACAAACATCCTTCTTATCCCCGGCAGTGGTTTTGACTGGAAAGAGCCCGACCATTTCCGTATCGTTATGCTTCCTGAGGCTGAAGAGCTTCGTGCTGCAATGAGAAGAATGGGCGAATTCCTTGACGGATATAAGCAGAAATAAATCTCAATTAACATTAAAACGGAGCAACCTTTCGGCTGCTCCGTTTTAATGTATTCAATTAACCCTTAAGCTTGCCGCCCTTCATCTTGATGAGTTCACGGTAGCTGATGAGTTCAACACCGTGCTTTTTAAGATACTCGTGAACATACGGGTCTTTCATAAGCTCGTATTCCCATACTCTGTCCTTCCATCTGCCTGTGATGCTCTTGAGCTCATCACATTCAACTGAAGGATGGACGAAAGTTTCTGTAACGCCGTCCTCAGGAATATTTGTCCAGATTTTAAGGATAGTGTCACGGTATACTTCGTAGCTTACACGCATATCGTCATTCCAGTCAGGGAAGAGAAGATAATCCGGAATAACAACATCGTATTTCTTACCCCAACGCTTTGAGAGAAGAGTTACTGCTGCATAGAGAGGATACGGTGTTCCTTTCGGGCATATGCGCTTGTCATGCTTTGTGTAAAGACGGTAAGCATAACCGTATTCACCGCAGATACGAAGAGTCATCTTTGAAAGACCGAGTCTGCCTGTGTAATGACCGTAAAGCGAACCCATATGATTATCGGTATGTGAAGGCTTCATTCCCCAGCTGTGTGCAAGGTCGATCTGCGCACGGATTTCAGCCTCAAGATCTTCATATGATGCATTCTTCTCAACCTGATCGCTTTCGTGCCACATATAGCCTGCTTCATCCATAAGAGTCTTTCCTCTTGTAAGAGGTTTCCAACGGTACTCACCCCATTCACTTGTCATTGTAAGATGAACACCGATTGCGTACTCAGGATGAGCATTTGAAAATTCAACCGCTGCCTTTGCTGTGGGGCACGGAATCATAACGGTAGCTGATTTAAGCCAACCGCCTTCAAAAAGCTCGTTGACAGCTTCATTAGCTGCATTACACATTCCGTAGTCGTCTGCGTTAACAATAAGATATTTAGGCATAATTCAATTCCTTCCTTTTTGGAAAATCAACAGTATAATTATACCACAAGTGGTAAAAAAATCAATATAAACGATAGAGGGTAAATTTTGTTTATTTTGCATAAAGCAATCCGATAACCCAATTTCTGAATCTGCACGGAAACAGTTTACAAAGCATGCAGACAAATTTATAGCTTGCGCCGATTGCATAGATTGGTTTTACGCTTTGTTTTAATACAATTTTTGCAATATAATTTCCTGCCGTTTCAGGTTTCATACCCTTCTGCTCGTCACGTTCCATTCCGGCAACGCTTTTGGAAATCCTGCCGTTATAAATATCGTCACCTTCAAAGGTTTTCTTACGAGCCCGGGTAAATTCAGTACAGATATCACCCGGTTGAATCGCAACAACGCTTATATTAAAAGGCTTCAGCTCGTTTACAAGAGCGCATGTGTATGATTCGACTGCCGCCTTTGATGCAGAATAATATGTCTGAAACGGAATGTGTGCAACAGCGGCAACGGAGCTGATATTGACAATCCGTCCTCCCCCGTTTTCTCTCATATACGGTATAACCGCTTTATTTACATTCACCATACCGAAGAAATTGACGTCAAACTGTGCTTTTGCGTCTTCAAGAGCTGTAAATTCAACCGCACCCGATATACCAAATCCTGCACAGTTGATAACGATATCGATTCTGCCTTCTTTTTCATAGACGTCTTGAACAGCAGAAATAACATTATTTTCAGCGGTAACATCAACCTTGATATGCTTTGCTCCCTCAGCAGCTAAGTCACGCCTGCTGAAATCATAAACAATGCAGTTTTTCTTTAACAGTGCATCGGCCGTCGCACGACCTATGCCTGAATTGGCACCCGTTATTATTACGATTTTTCTGTCCATTTAAATCACCGTCAGTTCTTTATACGGATTGTTTTGATTTCCCAAGGTCTGAATTTCAAGATATCGTTTTCAACATCAGCAATATTTTTTCCGAGCAAATCAGTTTCGCTTACTGTTTTTCCGACCGTCGGTCTAAAACAAGCAATACCTTCTTCGTCAGAATAATTGCAAAAACGGACAAGAATGCTGTCATCCTCGCAATACATTGTTGTCATAAGAATCTCGCCCTTTTCAACTTTGAAATCGGCAAAACTGAAGTCATTGAGTTTTACTTTTCCGGCAGGTGAAACTTTTATTGACGGCGTATAATTATATAAATATGCGTGTCGCTGAATTTCACTGTCCTTTACCGACGAACCGAAAGTATAAATTGCAAATTCACTTTCATAAACTCCGTCAAGAATCCTTGTGCCGCACATATAAAGATTGGAATAAATCAACGGAATTTCAACGCGATTGCCCTGAATCAACGAGCCCATACAACCGCGATTGAACACTGCAACACCTTTTTGCGAATCGCGAAGCCATATTCCGTAAATGCCTTCCATATACGTTGAAGAGTTGAAAGACTCTTCGGCACTTACGGGTGTATCAACAAGAATCAGGTCCTTATCGTACCAATAATCCTCTGCCTTGCGGACGTCACCACTCCACTCGGAAATCGAATACGGTAAATCCCTGAACATTTTTCTGCTTTCATCAAGACAGGTATTCATTACAAAATTCAGCTTTTCTTCGTGCCTGTGACCGTCTACGGTCAAGGACTTCTTCAAGCCGTTGTATACACCTGTTCTTCCGACATACTCACCGTTAAGTTCAAAACGAGATTTACAATCAATTCTCGGATTATCCGAATTGAAGCACATCTTAAAAAGATACGGAATTCCGCCGATTTCACCGCTGTTAACTGCAACAGCTCCGTATTCCGACACCTCAACATTCCAGCTTCCCGATGAAGTGCAGTTTTCACCCCCCACACAAGCTGTGAACAATTCACCGTCACCGTTATCAATCAAACGATAATTATTCTTAATATTTTCAAGGAAAACAATGCCTTTGTTGTTGAGCTTCATCTTATAGACAGGAGTTGTCAATATACCTGTTTCACTATCCCAACAGCAAACAGAATCAGTCGGATTTTTAATCTCTGCCCTGAGCGAATAGCATTTAACCGTGAAAGCTGGAATTTTTGCACGGAGTTTTAAAACATATCCGCCGTTTGATTCAACAGCTTCACTTTCAATCTGCTTTTCTCCGTCAAATACACGGAAACGGTCTGAAACATTAACCTCTAACCACTCGTCAATATCAAAAGAATGAGTATTGGCTACGAGTAATGCCTCCCCTTCTCCGTCAACAAAATGCTTTTCAAGGACACCTAAAGCACCGGATTTAACTTCATCTGAAGCCGACAGAGAAGCAGGAATAAATCTTCGCGAAAGGTCAAGCAATCCGCAGATAGTAACATCATGATGCTGTGCAGCAAGAGCATACTTCCACGCTTCGTCAAGCTTTTCTTTAAAAGAAGGGGCACCGAACAAGCTTGCAAGTGCGCTAAGCTTTTCAGCCTGAACGGATGCAACCTCCGCAGCACGTACACCGTTAAAAATCTCATTTCCGCAGTAACCCCACGGCATCTGGATATGAAAATCGTTATCCGTCGTTTTCAGTTCATCCTCGGCTTTACCGTAAATTTCCGGAATTTCCTCAAGGAGAATATACTGACAGTTATCTTTTTCAACTGTCATTTTTGTGAATTCTTCAATCGGCTGAGTAAGGTCATCATATCTTGACATAAGAAGCGGAGAGTATTTTGAAAACATCTCACTGAACTCCTCAACGGACTGAACTGTTTCATCATCACTCGGCCAACGCGTCATAATCCAGTTATCCAGTGTTGTGCAATTAAAACCGCGGCCTTCCTTATCATATGTAGGTACGGACGGAATTTCAGAACCGTCCTTGCCTATCCACCGTCCCCAGGCTGAATCAAAAGTTCTCGGATATCCGTATCCCATTACGTGTGAACGAAAAATAGCCGCATCATGGCCTGTCAGTTTAAGAAGCTGCGGAGTCTGATTATTCAATGCATATTCAGAAATCGCATACACGGACGGTGTTTTACCGAAGTATTCAAGATTTGTACGGATAGCATAAGTGAGCTGCCTTGCGTTGGACTCTTCAGAAATCGTAAGTGAAAGAGGCTGTCCGTAAGTTGTTGCTCCGAGTCCGACTCTGTCAGGATACTTTTCAAGGAGTTCCTTTATCATATCAACAACCTCAGGATCGCACCTTGAAAACTCATCAAAAGTAAATGATTCATAGTCAAGTCCTATTTTAAGCTTCGGATATTTTTCCATCCAGACTGCAATATCTCTGAGTCTGGGCTTAACTTCATCCTTCCATAAAACATATCCGCCGTGGTCATATGTTAATAAATACAATTTTTTATCTTTCATAAAAACACTCCTTTGCCAAATAAAGTATAGCATCACTGTTTTTTATTGTCAATGTTAATAAAACTTCATATAAAATTGACAAAAGATTATAAAATTGATACAATAAAAAGAAATGTAACAGGAGTTGATGATGTGTTTTTAACCCAAGGAATATACGATTTAGATGAGCTTGCACGGTTCAATCTGCATATACATACCAACTTTTCAGGCTGTGCAAAGGATGAAATGAGTTTCGAGAATATTGTTAAAACGGCTAAAAAAGCCGGACTTGAAATGATTGCGCTCTGCGACCATATTTATGAGCCCGAAGACCTGCCTGAGTTTCTTGAAAGCTGTAAAAACTTAAGAAAACTGAGAGATGAGCTTAACCCTGATATCAGAATACTTATCGGCGGCGAATTTTCGTGCTACGGAAGCGATAAATATACGCTCAAAGGTATCGATATTGAAACAGAGTACCGCCTTTATGCACAGAATCATTTTCACGTAACAGGTTGGGAACAGCCGATTGAGAAGACACCCGAGAACTACAAAGAGCTGACAAAAATTATGCTGAGAAATCTTTTCAAAGACAAGGCGGCTGATACAATTGCTCATCCTCTTAACGGCAAATATCTCACCAAAAGCACCGGTTGGAGCAATGAGGCGGTCGGCAGCTGTTGGACAGACATTGAGCTTGGCGACATTCTGACCGAAGCTTATCAAAGCGAATGTGCATTTGAGCTTAACACAGGTGCTGTTATGGCAGATGCTCCGTTAGCAAGAAGGATGTTTAATATCGGCAAAGAGATCGGTGCAGTATTTACGCTCGGAAGCGATGCACACAGACTCGACAGCATTGATCCCAAAAACTTCCTTGATGATATAAAAAGAATCTTATTATAAGTGGGGTGCAGATATGGCAACCAAAGTATATACACAGGAACAGCTTTTAAAAATGCAGAAAAAGCGAGATAAAGAAATTCTGAAATGGGAAAAGGAAAAAGTTAAACCCAAAAAGAGTTATTATTTCGCATATCTTGTTTTTATAATTACTCTAATTTATGCTACTGATGAAATCGCATCACAGATCGGAACATTAATGAAAACAGAAATTGCGAATGACTTGCTCGCTTCTTTCGGTTCTCGTTCAGGTACATTTCTTGATTTACTTTCAATCCTGATTGTTCCGTTCCAGGCAATAGGACTTTTATACCGTCCGCTTGCTGACCGTTGGGGCAGAAAAAAGTTCCTTGTTATCAACACATTCGGAATGAGCCTTGCGATGCTCGTAATTTTCCTTTCAAACAATCTTATTCTGTACTTTTTCGGCGCGTGTATGGTGCAGTTTTTTATTCCTCACGATATGCACGTTGTTTACATAATGGAATCCTCACCAACAAACCACCGCGGAAAAGTTTATTCCTCAATCAAATTCATTGCAAATATGTCCGTTATGCTCGTTCCCGTTCTCAGAAGAATGCTCATGCATACTGCTTCAGAGTGGAGAATGGTTTACCTTATCCCTGCACTTGTCGGTCTTGTTACAAGCTTCATAGCACTTATGACTGCACGTGAGACGGACTCATTCATCGAATCACGACTTCGCTATCTCAGAATGACTGATGAAGAAAGAGAAGCTGAAAAGAAGCTTAAGGATGCACAGAATGCTCAGGGCGGACTCATCCCCGCTTTGAAATTTGCGTTAAAGCACAAGCAACTTCGTTGGCTTTACATAACATCTTCAATCGTCAACGTCGGTTTTATCGGAACAGTCAACTACCAGATAATTATGACTTACGGCTATGCTCAGCATCACGTCAAGGAAGGTCTTTTTGCAACTCTTGAAGCAGCACTTGAGGCTGTAAGCGTCGGTGACGTAACAACAGCTTTGTTTATGTTCCCTGTCGGATGTGCCGTTTCGCAGGTTATAATGGGATTTATTTCCGATATAAAAGGAAGAAAATCAGCAGCAATTGTTACTGCAGTTAACTGCCTTATTGCATTCTTTACATTCACAATCGGTTCAACACTCGGTTGGAATCCGACGCTTGTCGGCTTCCTTTGCGGTGCAAGCATCGGCAGTTATTATTCAACAAATGATGTTCTTATTATGATGATCGGTGAATCCTCACCGACAAATCTCAGATCTTCAACAATGTCTGCTCAGTTCCTTGTTACTGCTGTCGGTTTTGCATTATCATACATAGTAGGCATAGGCGTACCGCTTATAACAGGACTCGGAAACGAGATTATCGGTATTGTTTCTCTTGCACTCCTTGTTCCCGGTTTCATTGGTGCATTCTTTGCACTTATACTTAAAACCCATGACACCAAAGGAATTGATATGGATACCGTTACAGGTTGCGAGTGGGATTGATCGGAATCAGTTTAACTATGCATAAACATCGATTGATAACACACTAGTCATTAATTATAGAATACAAGAGAGAGGTTTTCAGCTTCTCTCTTTTTCTTTGATATATAAAAAATCATCATTTAATAACTGTATTCGATAACGCAAAACTACCCGCAACACTAAAATAAAGTATTACGGGTAAATCTCTACTATTTAGTTTCTTCGTTGTATATGTGCAGTTCTATACTTTCCTGAAGAGCAGAATCAATATCTTCCATGACTGTGTCTTCATCTAATTGTAATTCACATTTTGCCTTTGCGTAAGCATCAGGAATATCCACTTTAATTTCAGCTTCGTAATATTTTTCACCGTCAGAATTAGTTTTCTCTGAAACATCAAATTCAGCCTCAGTTTCTTTTCCGTTTATCAATATGGTCACTTTGTTTGATACTGCTTCAAAAACTTCAGAAACAGTTTCAGCAACAGCGCCATCAGTAGCAGCATTTGCCACTAAACCTATGGAACAAAGAATTGAAATTACTGCAACTAAAGCAACAAGTGTTTTACTAAAACCTGTGAAATGTTTTTTGTTAGTCATACTCATAATCCTTTCAATTGTTTCATCGGAAGGATGAATGTTTAAAAAGGTATCTGTATATTGTTTTTTACTCATCTATCCACTCATCTCCCAACTGTTCTTTTAAGTTTACTCTTGCACGACTTAACCTAGTTTTAACTGCCGACTGTTTAATTTTAAGCATTTCTGCAGTGTCTTTTAGTGATAGGTTTTCGTAGAAAAACAAAGGAATTACCGTGCGTTCTTTTTTAGACAGCCTCATAACAGCATTATACAAATCTATTTGAGTTGTACTGTCAAAACTAGCACCTGAAACAAAATCACAATCATCAATGTTTTTGTGATATCTGAATGGTAATTTTATGTAGTTTTTACTTTCGTTAACGCAAACAGTTGTCAACCATTTATCTAAATGCTCATTATCAGAAAAAGCTTTAGGATATTTC
>JAZSID010000044.1:0-7236 GCA_045533625.1 Acutalibacteraceae bacterium
GGCAAAGCCGTAGGAATATGTACCCGTTGCGGTTGTGAAAAATCCTTCACCGAAAAGAGTGGGATTGATTGATGCGATCGTGCCGAGGGCAACGAAAATAATCGCTGATGTGACAACGATGTGCGGTCTTATCTTCTGGAATGCCAGCATAAGAACATAGGTTATCGCAAAGAGAATCAATGCGACAATTGTGATTTGGCTCATTTGAATTACTCCGTTTTCCGTGGTAAAATTTGTCTGCTCAAAAAAATCCACCTTACAAAGAAGGTGGATGGTATGATTCAGAAAATCAGGAAAAATCCTGACAACTAAAACGCAACTCATAACAAATAGAGTATTAAACTCTATGACAGACTCCACCACTTATTCTGAGTTGCAAAGGTAGTATAACTTAAAACAACGTTCAAGTCAACACTTTAAATCAATAAATTATCCAAAAACAGGATATGTTCTTCTGAATGTAGAATTAAGCTTTTTGAAATACTGAACATCAAGAGAATTTATCGTTTCTGCAGTTGTCCTGAAACGCCAGTTCTTTTCAGGTACACTCGGAATGTTCATTCTCGCATCACTGCCGAAACCGCACATATCCTGAAATGCGACTACAGCGGTATTTGAAGATGACTTCCATACAGCTTCGATTACCTTGCGGCAGCTTTTTGAATGATATCCGCCATCGCCCCAGTTGTCACCCTCAAAGCCTATGTAATCAAGTGCAAAACGTCTCTGACGTTCATCAGCTTCCCATAACCAGCCGAGAATTGTGTTATTATCGTGTGTGCCGACGTAATTTACGGAATTCACGCCCGAATTATGAGGCAGATGTGCTGAATCACCGTCGGGATCAAAACCGAACTGAACTACCTTCATTCCCGGGAAGTCTGTATCTTCGAGAAGCTTAACAACATCCTCACCGAAAATTCCGAGATCTTCAGCGATAATCGGAGCATCGGGATATTTTTCAAAAACTTTGTTGAAGAAATCCATACGCGGACCTATTGCCCAGCTTCCGTTTTTAGCTGTTTCGCTTTCGGCGGGAATTTCCCAATAGCTTGCAAATGCTCTGAAATGGTCAATACGCACAACATCGTATGTATTCAAAGCTGCACCAAGACGCGAAAGCCACCACACATATCCGTCAGCCTTCATTTTATCCCAATCGTAAAGCGGATTGCCCCAGAGCTGACCGTCCTCTGAAAAATAATCGGGCGGTACACCTGCAACTTTACTCGGCTTAAGGGTCTTATCGTCAATTTTGAACTGGCTGAGGTTTGCCCACACGTCAACGCTGTCCATTGCAACGTAAATCGGCATATCACCTATTACGGCTATACCCTTTTCGTTTGCATAAGACTTAACTTCATTCCACTGTTTAAAGAAAACATACTGAACAAAACGCCAGAAGGCAGACTGTTCTTCGAAATCATACCTGTGGTGTTTAATAAACTCATCATAACGGGCATAATTATCTGCCCATTCCCACCAAGGCTTCTTTCCGTTAGCTTCTTTAATTGACATAAAAAGAGAAAAATCGACAACCCACGGATTTTCTTTCTCAAACTCTTTTACAGCTGATGCTGTTTCGGCATCAATATTCATAAAAGCTTTTTTGAGAAGCGACATCCTTTTCTCTGCCGCAAATTCATAGTCAGCGGTATACGGCGTACCGTGATAGATGTTATCATTCACATCACTCTCGGTAACAAAACCGTCATTCATAAGCTTCACGGGGTCAATGAACATAAAATTTCCTGCAAAGGCTGAAGATGAACAGTATGGTGAATTTGCATCATCCACAGGGTTAAAAGGAAGCACCTGCCAATAGCCAAAATCCATTTCCTTTAATTTGTCGATGAACGAAAGGCAGTTTTTATCAAAAACGCCTATGCCGTAATCTGACGGAATTGATGAAACGTGCATAAGCACGCCAGCTCCGCGTTTATTTAACATTAAATCATCCCTTTAAAATGTTTATGCTGCTTCTTTAAGTAAAAACACTCCGAATTAACGGAGTGTTTTTATTATCTGAGTTTCAATTAATACTTGAAGTTTTCGTACTTAACGTGTGAAACACCTGTTGCGTCAGCAGCCATACCCAAAAGCTTTGAGAGAGTTACTGTCTGGTTCCACTCAACAACAAGGCTCACAATATTGCCTGTCTTTGCGTTAACAGTTGCTGTAACTGTTGCATTTGAGTAGCTTTCCTTAACTTCAGCACCTGCGAATGTACCGCCGATTGCACTGTAGATAACAGAACCTGTCTTGTGGTCGTATTCACTTCTGTCTCTGTCACCGACACAGATACCTGACTTATCAAGAGCTGTTGTCGGAGCTGTTGTCGGGTTTGACTTGTTTGCACTGCTTGAGCCGTTCTTGAGCTTAAGAGTGATAACATAGTTGTCACCTGCAACCTTACATGTTGCTGAAGTAACGTCAGAAGCTGTGAGCTTGCTTGCGTTAAGCAATGCTTCGTCGCCCCACTTACCCTTTTCAACCTTAGCTGTATACTTGTTCTCTTCACCGATACCCATAAACTGGTATACAAGGCTCTTCATAGCTTCAAGACCTGCAGAACCTTCCATCTGAGCGTTATCTGTAACTCTTGATTTATCATAACCAACCTTAGCCTTTACAGCCTTGTCGATTACGCTGTTGTAGTAATTGAGTGTTTCAACGCCGTCCTTCGGCTGAGCTGAACCGCTGTTCTGTGCTGCATCACCCGGTTTTGCTGAATCGTCCGGCTTTGCTGCATCGTCTGCAGAACTGTCTGTTGATGTGTCCGCTGCTGTATCGTCTGACGGTGTCTGTGCATCAACGCTTGAATCGCTGTCCAATGATGAGCCGCCTTCCATAAGGCCTGCCTGCTGATCAAGGCCAAGCTCTCCACCTGCACCTGAGCCTGAGTTTGCTGCTGCATTTTCAGCAATTTCAATTTTAGCATCTGCATATTTTGTAATGCCACTTGAGATTGTGTTTGTTACAAGGAAAACACAAACGATAGCAGCAATTGCTGCCACAAGAGTTTTCTTAACCATAGTATCTGCTCCTTTCAAAAGCATATCATAGTAACTTGATTATACATTCATTCCTGAAAAATGTAAATAGTCTCCAAATAAAAATTTGTACAAATTTGTCATTATATAAGTACTTTTGAGAGAAAATCCTTACTTCTTTCCGTTTTGGGATTAACAAAGAATTCCTCGGGTGTACCTTCTTCAAGAATTCTGCCTTCATCCATAAAGAGAATTCTTGTTCCGACCTCTTTTGCAAAGCCCATTTCGTGGGTAACAACAACCATTGTCATACCCTGCTCAGCAAGGTCTTTCATAAGATCAAGAACTTCTCCGACCATTTCAGGGTCAAGAGCCGAGGTAGGCTCGTCGAAGAGGATAACATCAGGATCCATCGCAAGAGAACGGATGATAGCAACTCTCTGCTTCTGACCGCCCGAAAGGCTTGAAGGATAAGCGTCCGCTTTGTCTTCAAGACCGATTCTCTTAAGAAGTTCAATTGCCTTTTCACGAGCCTGAGCTTTGATTTCCTGCACACTTGTGTTTACAGGTTCGGGTGTGCCTTTTTTAAGGTGAAGCTTTTTAAGAAGATTTGCTCTTTTCTGTTTCTTAAGCTTTTTGGCAGCAACGTGAACGGGAGCCATCATAATGTTTTCAATAACTGTCTTATTATTGAAAAGATTGAAGTGCTGGAACACCATACCCATTTTCTGACGGTGAACATTAATATCAACCTTAGGGTCTGCGATATTTTCACCGCCGAAGATTATGGAGCCGCTTGTCGGGTCCTCCATACAGTTAAGACAACGAAGAAATGTACTCTTACCGGAGCCTGAGGGGCCGATAATAACAACCTTTTCACCCTTTTTGATTGTGGTGTTGATGTTTTTGAGTACCTGATTATCGCCAAAAGATTTACACAAATTAACGACCTCTATCACTCTTACTCAGCCTCCTTTCCATAATCCTGATAAGCACTGTAATAAGACAAACTATCACAATGTAGATAATTGCCATTGCAAGATACGGCACCATAAATTCATATGTACCTGAACCGATGCTCTGGAAAGCAAGGTATAAATCCTTAGCACCTACGAATGAAACAACTGAAGTTTCCTTTACAAGTGCAATAAACTCGTTACCCATTGTCGGCAGGATATTTTTAACAGCCTGAGGGATAACAATTTTCATCATTGTTGTGCCGTAGCTGAGTCCTACACTGCGTCCGCCTTCCATCTGTCCGGGGTCAACGCTGAGGATACCGCCTCGCATAATCTCAGAGATATATGCGCCGCTGTTAAGACCGAAAACAGTAATTGCAACCAATACCGAAGACATCTTAAGTCCCAATAACGGAAGCATAACATAATAGAAAACAAGAAGGTGAGCAACCATGGGAGTACCTCCGACACGTCCCACATAGACGCTGCAGAATTTATCCAATGCCCTGACTGTTGCCTTGTACTTAGGCATTACACGTACAGTAGCTATGAGAGTACCGATTACGATACCGATGAGAAGTCCTGCGACAGCTATAATCATTGTGTTCTGCAAACCTGTGAGAACCTCTTTGTAGCCGCCTTTATTCAAAAGAATGTCAAGGAACTTCTCGACTTTAAACATAAATCCGTTCATATACTTTTTCCTTTAACATCAACAATGCCTTACATCATATGAAGTAAGGCACCGTTTTATTGGTTTTAAATTTTATCAGCCTACAGCGTTGAAGTTTTCAACGATACGTTCTGCAGGGTCAGCATCGATGATAACATAATCAATGTTACCGTTGAGAAGGTCCTGAACAGCGAGAGCGCCGTTATCGTAGCCCTTAGGCTGAGCCTTAAGTCCTGCGAAGCCCCACTCTTCATCACCAACAACGTAGAAGTTACCTGTTGTACCGTTCTGGTAACCAACAGTCTTTGTGCCGTCTGCATTGATGATTGCATCAACATCTGCAGCTGTCTGGCATGCATCAAATGTTGTGTCATCAGCCTTAACGATAAGCTTCTGATATGCGTTGTAGTATGAATCTGTGAAGTTTACAGATTCCTTTCTTGTTTCGTTGATTGTAAGGCCTGCCATTGCGATATCACACTTATGTTCACCAACTGAAAGACAAACTGAGTCAAATTTCATGTTGTTGATAACGAGTTCCTTGCCGAGCTCTTCTGCAAGAAGTGCAGCGATTTCCATATCGATACCGTAGTATGAGTCGCCTTCCATATACTCAAAAGGAGCAAAAGCTGCGTTTGTTGCAACAACGAGCTGATCCTTTGAAGGATCTTCTACAGCTGACTTAACTGCTGTGGGTTCACCGTCACCGAAATACTTGTTACAGATTTCGTCGAATGTACCGTCTTTCATAATTTTAGCGATGAAAGCATTAACATCTGCAAGAAGCTCAGGCTGATCCTTATCAACACCGAAAGCATACTGCTCTTCTGTAAGGTTAATGTCAATAATTTTTACTTTTGCTGCAGATTCAGCAGGATTGCCGCCACAAGCTGCAAGTGAGAACACCATAAGTGCAGCAAGAACAAGTGCTAAAAACTTTTTCATAATAAACTCCTCCAATAGTTTTATTTACTGCTTAAATATACCACCAAATAAGATTTCTGTCAACAAAAACTGAATAATTATTCACTGCGTCTGATTTTGAAAACAACTTTGAGTACGTTTTCACTCTTTTCGTGAAGGACGTTCGGCTTATGTGCATCCTCTTCGAAAAGAATTACGCACTGCTCACCGCCGAGGAGTGTGTATCCCATTGACTCGCCTTTATAAAAAGCAATGTCGCCGCCTTTTGAAAATTCCTCAGAAACCATTGTGAGAGTTTTTGTATCTGCCCATTGAATTTCTTCCTTACCTTCGAGGACAATTTGAAGATCAATATACTTTTTGTGATTTTCAAAAACTCTGTCACCGTCAGGCTCGGTATCGTAACGGCTTACCGCCGCAAAAAGGTCATCGCCGTGAATATCGTACCTACCGGGTGCCATTTCTGTTTTACGGAAATCATTGAGAAAATCCACCATATCCTGTGCATAGGGAATCTCGCTGTATTTTGTGAGTTTGTCGATTGTTGTTACTATCATACTTATACCTCAGTTCTTAATTGATTTGTATTGACATTGCAAAGTCTTGCATAAAGTCCGTTGTTGTCAAGAAGCTCTTCGTGGCTTCCCTGCTCAGTTATTCTGCCTTCTTCAAGGACAATAATCTTATCCGCTTTCATAACGGTTGAAAGTCTGTGCGCGATAACGACAACCGTCCTTGTTTTTGAAAGATCATCTATCGCCTGCTGAATAAGCGCTTCTGTTTCGTTATCAACAGCAGATGTCGCCTCATCAAGGATGAGTACCGGCGAATCCTTCAAAATAGCTCTTGCGATTGCAATACGCTGTTTCTGTCCGCCCGAAAGACGTACGCCTCTTTCACCGATAAGTGTTTCATATCCGTCAGGCATCAGCTTTACAAAATCGTCAGCTCTTGCAATCCTTGCCGCCTCAAGTACCTGCTCATCCGTTGCGGCAGTATTACCGTAGGCTATGTTTTCAAAAATTGTGCCGTTGAAAAGGAATACATCCTGCAAAACGATCGAAAGATTTTCGCGAAGCGACTTTACGGTAATATTTTTTATATCCTTACCGTCAAGGAGAACACTTCCCTTTATCGGGTCATAGAAGCGTTCGAGCAGTGATACAATAGTCGATTTGCCTACACCAGTTGCGCCTACAAATGCAATCATCTGTCCTGCTTTTACACTGAAAGAAACATCGTTGAGCACCGGCTCTTTCTCGTTATAATAAAAGCTGACGTTTTTAAATTCAATATTACCGTCTGCTCTACCGATTTCAACAGCATTTCCGCTGTCCTTTACCTCAGGTTCTGTATTGAGAACCTCAAGCACCCTGAGTCCGCCTGCATAGGCAGTCTGTGCATCCTCAACAATTCTTGCAAGAACAGCAAGCGGAGAATAGAAGAGAGAAAGATACATAAAGAATCCGACAACGTCCGCAACATCAAGCTTACCCTTCAGTGCAAGTGTACCGCCGATTCCCATAACAAGCACAGAACCTATTGACGTAAGGAACTCAATTGACGGATGAAAAATTGCAGCTGAGAAGTTTGCGCTGATATTGACCTGGCTATAGTGGCGGCAGAAATCCTTCATTCTAAGATATTCCGTCTTTTCCTTGCCAAAAGCCTGAATTTCCTTAATGCC
>JAZSID010000135.1:0-11585 GCA_045533625.1 Acutalibacteraceae bacterium
CACAAGAACTGTTGCACCGAACATTGCAAAAGTGAGCTGAACACCAAGCACCAACATGTTAGGTTTACCGAGAACAGACGCATCGTGGATACCCTGCTCGCCTATGACGAACTTTTCTTTCTTTGCCATTAAAGAATCATCCCTTCAATTATTTTTATATCCGATGACGCTTAGGGAAACAGTAAAAATCCGAACCCGTTTTTTACGGGTGGATTTCCGTTATCCCATCGTTAAAATACTCGCAAATCCGTAAGGATTTGCTGTGTTTTTGCCTTGTTATACCGAAAATCTCCTCCGTAAAAAATCTTCGACCCAAAAGGTGGAGATTTTTATTGGATTTTCGGTGGATGAGGGTGCAGTAAGGCTGGCGCCTTGCAAACCCGATACGCCGAAAAGCCTTGAAAAGAACAGCTTTTGGGCAAGTTCGGATTTTCACTGTTTCCCTAAGTATATAATCGATTTATTATACCTCATTTCGCTTTATAATGCAATAAAAAAAGACACAAATTCACACTTTAGTAAAAAATAATTCTCCGACTGACATTTCGTCAATCGGAGATTACTTTATTCGATTGATTTGAGTGTTTCTGCCATTTTAACCTTGTTGATTTTGAAGAGAATCGGCAAGGCTGCAAGGAAAGCAACCGCAATTATAATTCCTGCCGTAGCGAAGAAACTCCACCACGAAACGCTGCTTCCGTACATTACGTTTTCAACGGAAATTAGATTCACCAGCACTTTGTGCAGGAATATGCCCGACACAAGACCGATCAGGATTCCGATTACCGTCGAAATGATGTTTTCACGGATAACGTAAATAAGCACTTCGCCGTCACTGAAACCGATTACTTTGATATTTGCGATTTCATGCGTTCTTTCGCTGATGTTGACATTGGATGTTGTGTACATAACAATCATCGCGAGAAGGCACGCTGAAAGTACGAAAAGGATAACCAGCACCATAACCTGATTGATTGCCGTATCTGCCATACGTGACATCATCTGTGCCGTAGAGGCAGCTGCAACATCTTCGGTTTTAAGAAACTGAGTTGTAAATGCGGAGATTTCGTCAGATGTAAGATAATCCTTTACCGTACAGATAAGGTACTTATACTGCGGGGCTTCAAAGAAAGTTTCCTCGAAAGTTACATCTGACATATAAGCATAATGATCGATGTAATTTTTAACAACACCGACAACTTTTACCTGATGCTGCATTTCATTGGCATCGGTAAAGTAAATCGTATCTCCCGTGCTGACATCCATATTCTGTGCAAGCTTCTGTGAAAGGACTACGCCACCTTTTGAAACATCAGCTGAACCTTCAATAACCTCAAGATTGATGTAGTTTGCAAGGTTATCTGTTTCGCTCGGTACGATTACGTGAACACTTTCGGATACAGTCTTCTTTTCATCCTTTGATGCTGTCATTGCAACGTTTGAAATAAGCATCGTAGCCGTAACATATTCGTTACTCTTCACATTTTCAAGAGCAGCACTTTCCTTGGGATTCTGCTGAGCATTCAGGACAAACTGAACGTCATAATCAAAAATTCCATCATCGCCGTACTGTGAAGACGAAACATCGGTAACTGAATTGAGAAGACCTAACGATGAAAAGATAAGAGCAGTACAGCATGCAATTGCAATTGAACCGACCGCAACCCTTTTCCTGCTTCTGATAACCGTACGGATAAGTATAACGATACCGTAAGGCAGTCTTTCCCAGAAATCCGGCAATCTTTCAAGAAGTGAACGGCGGTTATAGCCGATCATTCTCGGGCGCATAAGCGCCGCCGGATACATTTTCAATTCACGTACAACCGCGAAGAACGTTGCAATCATCGTAGTTGCAAACGAAACACCGAGACCGATAAGAATATACTTAAGGTCAAAACGTGCACCAACATTCGGCACCGTATAAACGATATCAAAAATCGAATAAACAAGTGAAGGAACAACGCAGGTACCGAGTACACCGCCGACAAAAGCGCCACCGAACCACGCAAGAAGAGAATAAAGCGTATACTTGCCCGTTATCGTAAAATTCGAATAACCGAAGGCTTTGAGGAGACCGATTGATCCCCTGCCCTCTTCAACATTTTTCATCATAATCACAAAGCAGGCAATCATTGCTGTTATGAAGAATATTATCGGGAAGATATTCGACATTGAAAGAATATTATCCATACTCTTTTCAAACGCGGAGTGACCGACAAGCTGAGGCTGAGTCGTAGTCTGCCACGTTATACTGTCAATATTATTCAGGGTATTCTGCAGCTTTTTAAGGTCGGTTTCAAGTGCAGATTTCTTCTTTTCAATCGATGTTTTGAGCTCTGTGAGTTCGTTATCGATTGTGTAATAGCGTGACTTCGCAATATCAAGGTCATACTGTTCCTTCTGGATTTCACGGCTGCCGCTTCTTACCTTGAGAGAATAACGTATCTGCGCCTGCGTGACACTGACTTTAAGGGAGTCAAGTTCCTTTTTCTGTTCTTCAATTGTCTTAGTGAGTTCAAGAAGCTTCGTCTGTCCCGATGTCAGCTTATCCATTGACGCCTTGTACTTGTTGAGTGTTACCGCATCTGCATCGTAGGCACTTTTTGCATCGTCATAAGTTTTCTTTGCACTGTTGTATAATGTCTGCGCCGAACTCAAATCTGCTTCTGCCGTAATGAGTGCCGATTCATCAGCTTTCACTTCCGCCTTCAATGTGTTCAGCGATTCAGTTTTGCTTGCTATACTGCTGTTGTTTGAAGTAATCTTATTTTTACTTTCCGAAACCTTACTTTTCGCAGTTTTCAGTTCGCTTTCTTTGTTATTGAGATCGTTTCTCTTATTTCTGAGTTCCAAAGACTCTGCAAAAGAAAGTTCGCCTTTGTTTTCAAGTTCCGTAATCTGAGATCTGAGAGTTTCTATCTGATTTTCAAGGTTAGGTATGGTTTCACTCTCATATTTACTGATATCATTTTCTAACTGAGTATTAGATTTTTTAAGATCAGCAATCTCTGAATTCAATTTATTGATGTCATTGGTTCGTGAAGTTTTTCTGTTTGCAATCTCGTCACGTGCTGATTTTTTAGCATCGAGATCAGCTTTTGCAGACTTCATCAAACCTTCTTTTTCGTCAAGCTTCAGCTTATCCGCTGTATGCTTTTCGTTAAGATCATCGTAAAGACTTTTAAGGTCGCTGTAACCCTTGATTTCAGAACTCTGACTTTCAAAAGCTTTTACGTTTCCGTCATAGGTCGACTGAACGGTATTAAGCTGCTTTGTCTTTGCGTCAAGGTCAGATTTAAGGCGTTTTATCTCCGCATCATTTTGTTCCTTTTTCTTCGCCAGAATTTCATCTTCGCTGTCTACATATTTTTTGAAATCATTGATTTCCTTCTGTTTCTTTTCAATCTCAACAGCACTTGCTTTTTCGTAATCAGAGATTTCACGCTGTTTGTTAAAAATCTTTGTGTTGTAGTCAACCTTGATTTCGGCAAGATTAGAATTAATTGATTCCGAGGAAATAATCTTAATTTCTTCAGCTATTGTGTCTACGATACCCTCATATTCAGACCCGAATTTATCATAGATATCATCATAGGTTATCTTGATAAAAAGTTCATTTATTTCGCTTGTTTTAAAATCGTTTTCATTGACATAAACAAAGCAACCGAGTGCGCCCGAGCCAACATCAGTCGTTCCTCTTTCCGTTGAAATATACATCGGCGAATCGACTGTTCCGACTACGGTAAGCTCCTGCACTTTAAGAGAGTCTCTGACACCCGAATCTTCTGAAGAAATCCTGATAACAGAGCCGATTTCAAGGCTTTCGTAGTTTTTTACCGCAGTCGCGTCAACAAGACATTCTCCCGCTTTTTCAGGGTAACGTCCGTCCTTGAGTACAAGTCTGTTTACATACGAATCGTCAGCCTCACCCGTCTGCGTAAACTTCTTCGCTTCGGGTACATTAAGGGAGGATATGCGGCAGCTGAGCTCCATTCCGTTAACGTCAACAAGGGTCGCACCGCCGACACTGACCACGGCATCAACGAACTTCGACCTGACAACGTAATCCACTTTTTTTATTTTTTCAATTTTTCCTACATCTTCGTCCGAAAAAGGTATTTTTGACGTTACACGGATATCAAGAAGATTGTTGATTCGGAAATACTCATTAGCAGAATATCCCATCGCAGGCGAGGAAGATTTGATACCTATAAAAAAGCTTATTCCAAGCGCAACGATTATTATAATCGACAGGAATCGCAACCTGTTTGCGGATATACTGCGAAGAGTCTCCTTCAAAAGGGTATTCTTCATTTTACCATTCAATCCTTTCAACAGGCATCGGAGTGTCGTTGATTTCAATTTTGCTTATTTTACCGTTTTTCATTGTTACAACACGGTTTGCAATCGGGGAAATTGCGTTATTGTGAGTAATAAGAAGCACCGTCATATTCATAACTTCACTTGCTGTTTTAATAAGCTTGAGAATTTGGATACCGGTCTCATAATCAAGAGCACCAGTCGGCTCGTCACATAAAAGAACCTTCGGCTTTTTTACAAGTGCACGAGCAATAGCTACACGCTGCTGTTCACCACCCGAAAGCTGTGACGGAAAGAGATTTGCACGTCTTTCAAGACCTACAAGGCGCATAAGTTCCATACAGTCAACAGCCTTATTGCTGAGATTTGCAACGAGCTCAAGATTTTCAAGGGCGGTAAGGTTCGGAACAAGATTATATGACTGGAAAATAAAGCCGACATCGTCACGTCTGTAATTCATAAGCATACGTTTTCTGAAATCTGTAATAACTCTGTTGTCTACAGCAATATGACCCTCAGTGCAAGAATCCATTCCGCCAAGAACGTTGAGGAGAGTCGTTTTACCTGCACCACTCGGGCCGACGACAACGCAGATTTCGCCCTGTTCAATGTCAAAGCTGACATTTGAAAGAGCGTGAATTTCCGTGTCTCCTACCTTATAGATTTTTGAAACGTTTGCAAATTGAATGTATGACATAAACGCACCGCTTCCTTGATTAAATTCATATATATCCATTGAGCATTATACAACAAAACCATTTCTTTTGCAATATGTGACAGAGATTGTTTTTATTTGGAAGAAAATGAGTTTTATTCATTCAAATAAAGCGAACGACAAATTCGGGTTTGTCGAGCAAAGGTTGCACCTTTGCAATGAATAATGAATGATGAATATTGGATAATTGTGGGTCTGCGACACTGATTATAACGCACGATTAAAATCGCGTACGTAGGGGACGACGTCCTCGACGTCCCGTTTAAACACACGCAATTTCGGGACGGGCGACCCGTCCCCTACGCACACAGAGACAGATTGGCGAAATCAAAGTGCTCCACAAACCCGAATTTGTTCAACAGACACAAGATACTGTTATTTGCTCTTCTCAGCGAAAAGCACTTGCGATACCGTTAAGGTGTTGCAAGTGCTTTTTGTTAACCTTTATTCTTAAACGCTTCGTTTTTTCTGAACTCTTTGCCGTCATTGCCGTGGTTGAAAACTGGAATGAGCTTTCTTCTCGTTTTTCCGTCAAGAAGATAATAATTGATACCCTTGCTTTTGAGATAGAGCTTATAGAATTTCTGCCTTTGGCTGAAATCTTTGAAATTCCTTTTTTCAAGCTTGACCCATGCAACCTCCGCGAGTGCAGAAAGTCTCGGATAAAGGCTGTATTCCACAGCTTCGGGAGTATCAATCCATTCCGTCCAGAGTTCACCTTCAATTCCTTTAACGCTTACACCCTTCTTCTGAAAACCTTTTTTCTTTTCGTTGAATTTATATGTTTTCTTTAAAGGAATTGAACCGTAGCTGTAATTGAAGTAAAAATCAAGCATCGGAGAGAGAATGACTTCACGTTTCTTTGCCTGCTTTTTAACCGTTAAGGCATTTTGGAACGTCCAGTATTGGCAGACAATACTCTTATCAAGCTCGTCACCGAGGCAATCATTCCACGCGATACAGGTTTTACCTCTGTGTCTGAGCATTTCATTCACTCTGCCCATAAAATACATCTGAAGATGCTTTTCGTTTTTAAGGGAGTTTTCCTTTATCGTTTCCTGACATTTCGTGCATTTTCTCCACTTGCCGTATCTTGCTTCGTCACCGCCTATATGGAAATAGCGCGACTGAAACAGCGGACATACCTCATCAAAAAGCTTTTCAAGGAAAGCATATGTGTTTTCATTTCCTGCACAAAGGATTGCAGGCATAATACCTGTTGAAACGTTTACATCTGTCTTTTCACCGTCGCAGGAAAGCTCAGGATAGGCCGCAATCATAGCTGTGGTGTGGCCCGGTATATCAATCTCAGGAATAACCCGTATATGCCTTTGTGCTGCATATTTTACTATCTCACGGATTTCATCGTGCGTGTAATAAAACGGGCCGTATTCGGGCTGTGAAGCGTCCTGTTTGCTCTTTTTAAGGGTCGCATACTTTCTTTTTGATGCTACTTCATTAAGAAGCGGAAAAGCCTTTGATTCAATTCTGTACCCCTGGTCATCCGCAAGGTGCCAATGAAAAACATTAAGCTTTAACAAGGACATATTATCAAGGAGCTTCTTGACAGTTTCCGTTCCGAAAAAGTGACGACATTCGTCAAGCATCATTCCGCGATGACGGTAGCAGGGCTTATCCTCGATTAGAAAGCCCGTTATATTCTTTTTGCCGTCAACCTTTTTTACCTGCATAAGAATCCACTTGAGGGTTACAAACGCATAATATGCTCCCGTTGCCGTTGAAGCCTTGATGTGGATATTACCGTCTTCGGTATAGAGGGCATAGCCTTCCGGAGCGATACTTTTCGCCCTCGATATTATTATTTCGTTTTCGCCTGCATCACTGCGCGTGTGAAGATACTCGGAAAGTGCGTTGCCTACGCTTAAAAATGAACGCACACAGTTAATCGCTGTCATATCGGAAACGACAACGGTTTCGTTATCTTTAACATCATAGCGCACAGGACGCGGGATTATCGAATATTTCATATTACTCGCCCTTTATATCCTCAAGGTATTCGTCGTAAGTGATTTCTTTATCGTAGAAACTGCCGGGTGTTACATCGATTATTCTGTTTGCGATTGTCTGCACAAACTGATGGTCGTGAGATGTGAAAAGTACAGTTTCGGGGAATTTGATTATTCCTTCGTTAAGCGATGCGATTGATTCAAGATCAAGGTGGTTTGTCGGCTCATCGAAGATAAGGACATTTGCACCCGAAAGCATCATCTTGCAAAGCATACAGCGTACTCTCTCACCACCTGAAAGTACCTTTGCTTTCTTTGTTGCTTCTTCGCCCGAGAACATCATTCTTCCGAGCCAGCCTCTTACGTCTGTTTCGAAGATGAGGTCGGAATAACGACGAAGCCAGTCAATAAGGGAATCCTCGCAACCGTCGAAAAATTCGGAATTGTCTGACGGGAAATATGCCTGAGAAGTTGTAACACCCCATTTGAATGAACCTTCATCGGGTTCAATTTCGCCCATAAGAATCTGAAAAAGAGTTGTTTTCGCAAGTGAGTCTGTACCGACAAAAGCAACCTTTTCGTCAGGCTTGATTGTAAAGCTGACATTATCAAGTACCTTGCGGTCACCGATAGTCTTACTGATTCCGCTGACTGTGAGAAGCTCGTTGCCGACTTCGCGGTCAGGCTTGAAGGAAACAAACGGGAAACGGCGCGAAGAAACAGGCATATCCTCAATTACGAGGTTATCAAGAAGCTTTTTACGGCTCGTTGCCTGCTTTGACTTTGAAGCGTTCGCACTGAATCGTGCAATGAATTCCTGCAATTCCTTTGCCTTCTGTTCAGCCTTCTTATTCTGCTCACGGAGCTGACGCTGTGCAAGCTGTGTGTAATCGTACCAGAAATCGTAGTTACCGACGTACATACCAATCTTACCGAAGTCGATATCAACGATGTGTGTACATACTTTATTAAGGAAGTGACGGTCATGAGAAACAACGATAACCGTACTGTCAAGCTCGATAAGGAACTCTTCGAGCCACGCAATTGCATCAATATCAAGATGGTTTGTCGGCTCGTCCATAAGAAGGATATCGGGATTTCCGAAAAGAGCCTGAGCAAGGAGCACCTTAACCTTGATTTCGTTGTCAAGCTCGCTCATCTGCTGATAATGGTATTCGTTTGTTACACCAAGACCGTTGAGTAGAATCTCGGCATCGCTTTCTGCGCTCCAACCGCCCATTTCGGCAAACTCTTCTTCAAGCTCGCTGACGCGGATTCCGTCCTCTTCGGAAAAATCCTCTTTCATATAAAGAGCTTCTTTTTCGTCCATAATCTCGCAGAGCTTCGGGTTACCCATAAGAACCGTACGGATTACGTCGTATTCGTCAAATGCAAAGTGATCCTGGCGAAGAACTGACATTCTTTCGCCCGGAGTGATTATAACCTCACCCTTGTTCGGCTCAATTTCGCCTGAAAGGATTTTGAGGAATGTTGATTTACCTGCACCGTTAGCGCCGATAAGGCCGTAACAGTTGCCGTTTGTGAACTTCAAATCTGCGCCCTTGAAGAGCTCTCTGCCGCCATACTGGAGGCTTACGTTTACTGTGCTGATCAATTCTTTTTCTCCTTTTCCTTAGGGAATCTGTCCCCTGTCAAAAACTTAATAAAAGCATAAACTTTACTTTTCAAAAGATAGTAATATTTTCTGATATATCTAATTATGGGCAAAAACTTAACATAGAGTCTGTAACTCATATCTGTAACCTTATGTGTTTTTCCGTCACGGTCAAAGGAATACAAAACTCCTATTATCTGGTCGTGGCGGATATTATATTCATTTTCCCATTGATTGTCACCGCGCATAACATAAGTATCACCGTTTACATAAATCACTCTGTGAAGGATATATTGACCGTTATCACGCTGATAAAACGGTACATCACCCTTTTTAAGTCTGCCCTGAGGATTTACGAGTGTTACTGTGTCCATACGGTCACGGATTGTCGGAAGCATACTGACACCTGCAGACACAAAAGAAACCTCGCCGCTTTCGGCAAGGATTTCTCTTATAAGCGGCGCCATTTCGTCCATACTTACTCTTTTACTCAACTAAATCTGCCCCTTTGAGTTTTTCGAGAAATTCAAAAACTTCATCCTGAATATCTGTGGGATTAACCTCACATTCTTTTGCAAGAGCTTCTACTACCTCGTCCGGTTCTGCTCCCTTTTCAAGCATTTTCCAGATGAATGTGCCTGTTTCGTTTACTGTTATAAGACCCGTAAAATTGATTCCGCCGACAGCAACCACAATACTGTTATTGCCGACTTTTCTGAGTCTGTAACCTTCCTTAATTTTCATCATTATCTCCTCCGTCTGTATTGAGAACAGTTATCTTTTTATTGTCGATTCGTATTTCCTTGTTACATACATTAAGAGCCGCAGGCTTGTGCGTAATAATTATGCAGGTTCTGTTTTGCAAAGCACGGAGATTTTTAAGAAGCTTTTCTTCCGTCGCTTCGTCAAGAGCAGATGTTGCTTCGTCAAGAAGAAGAATCGGCGCACCGTAGAGAATCGCACGTGCAATTGCGATTCGTTGAATCTGACCTTCAGAAAGACCCATTCCCCTCTCGCCCACTACGGTTTCAAGGCCTTCGGGGAGTTCACGGACAAACTCATCTGCACAGCTGATTTCAACAGCGCGCATAATTTCTTCATCCGTTTTATCTTTACACATAAAAGTAATGTTTTCACGCAAGGTACCTGAAAGAAGCATATTTCCCTGAGGTACATATGAAAACAGGTTTCTTGTCGCTCTGTCTACGAGCCTTTCGCCTTGACTGCCGCTTACGGTAATCTTTCCGCTTTCGGGATAGATAACACCCAGAAGAAGCTTAAGCAAAGTGCTTTTTCCTATTCCTGAAATACCTGTTATAGCCGCAAAATCGCCCTTGTTGACTGTTATGCTTGCGTTATCAAAAATCAGATCCCTGTTGTACTTGAATGTGATTGAATCAAAGTTAATTGTTTCAAGTTGTTCGTAATATTCGTCTGCATCTCCGATTTCTTCGTGTGTATCGAATTCGTCGTCATAATCTTCAAGCTCGATAAGACGCTCCGCAGAAGCGAGAATGCCGTAAAAACGCGGCAACACACCTGCAAGTGATGTCAACGGACCCTGCACCTGATTAACAAGCTGAAGAATAGCCGTCATCTGACCGACATCGATATGACCCTGAAAGACGCGTATACCGCCGAGAACCATAGCAAAGAGATATCCGAGGCTGAACGCCATCTGCATACCTGTGTTTGCGAATATGCTGATTGTTGCGCGTTTGATTCTTATTTTATAATTCTTATCCTGAAGGTCCTTTGCCTTAGCAATAATCTGCTCATAGGCATTAAAAACCTTGATAACGAGTACGCTTGCAATTGATTCCTGGAAGAATGAACGGACATTTCCGTCCGCTTCCTGCGCCGCCTTGTGGATTCGCTTTAGATAATTTCTGAAAAACCTTGTTGTTAATGCGATTATCGAGCCACCGCCAAGGAAGATCAGAGCAAAAATATAATCAAGCTGTACCATAATCACAATTGACGCAACAAGCTTTGTAAGAAGTGAAACAATATTCGGAAGAAGCCCCGTTACACCGTCGCAGATTGTCTGCACATCCGAGGTCAATCTGTTGAGTATATCGCCGCTGTGGTGTTTTGTAAGCTGCGCGTAGTCCTTACGGATTATTCTTTCGAAAACCCTACTTCTGATTTTGATTTCTATTTTCGCCTTTGCACGCTCAAACATATTGTTATTTAAAACTTTGAGTGCGAGCTGAAGAAGAACGAGAATCAGAAGGAAAACCGCACCTTTTTTAAGAAGCTCTGCGTCCTTTAGTGTTGCGCCGTTTACGACATCTCTCATTCCGAACGCTGTCATAATACCGAAGAAAGAAAGAGCCGCACTTAAAACAGAATAAATAAAAACGAAAAGCCAACTACCCTTGGAAACACCGAAAATCCACTTTGCAGTGGATAAATCGCTATCGTTTTTCACTTTAGAACAGTTGTCTTTAATCGTTTTCAATTCAATCTTTCCTTTAATTAGGGAAGCAGCACAAATCCGAACCCGTTTTTTACGGGTGGATTTCCGTTATCCCTTCGTTAAAATACTCGCAAATCCGTGAGGATTTGCTGTGTTTTGTGCCTTGGTATACCGAAAATCTCCCTCGTAAAAAATCTACGACCCAAAAGGCGAAGATTTTTATTGGATTTTCGGTGGCTGAGAGTGATGGAAGGCTGACGCCTTTCAAACTCGAAACGCTGGAAAGCCTTAAAAAGAACGGCTTTTGGGCGAGTTCGGATTTATACTGTTTCCCTAAATATTCCGGTTTTATTAAGGCTGCTGTATAAAGGAAGTCCTGCCAGATAACAGACAACAATCTCACCGAATGCAACACTTGCACCGGCAGAAAGAAAACCCAACATATTGAATCCTTCGGGAAGGAAAAATGCTATTTCAAGTCCTACTATCACTCCGTTGAACAAAACAGGAAAGATAAGCGAAAGTAGCGGAAGCTTCCTGAAACAG
>JAZSID010000127.1:0-3497 GCA_045533625.1 Acutalibacteraceae bacterium
ACAACCCCATTGAGTACATTCTCGTGTGCATCAACACTAACTACAGCGTACACCACAAGAACGGTGACATCCGCAGAGTTAACGTAAACATCGCGGCGACTACCGTTGAAAACTATCGCAAGCTGAAGGAAGCAGGAATCGGCACATACATTCTCTTCCAGGAAACATATCACAAGGAAAGCTATCTCCAGCTCCACCCCACAGGACCCAAGCACGATTACGCTTACCACACCGAGGCTATGGACAGAGCAATGGAAGGCGGAATTGACGACGTCGGACTCGGTGTGCTTTTCGGTCTTGAGCTTTATAAATACGAATTTGCGGGTCTTCTTATGCACGCAGAGCATCTTGAAGCAGTTCACGGCGTAGGACCGCACACAATCAGCGTTCCGCGAATCAAGAAGGCTGACGATATTGACCCGACCGCATTCGACAATTCAATTTCTGACGAAATTTTTGCTAAAATCACAGCTTGCATCCGCCTTGCCGTTCCGTACACAGGAATCATTATTTCAACAAGAGAAAGCGAAGCTGTCCGTTCGAAACTTCTCCGTCTCGGTGTTTCTCAGGTCAGCGGAGGTTCAAGAACATCCGTCGGCGGTTATACTCAGGAAGAAAGACCGCACGACACAGAACAGTTTGACGTTTCTGACCAGCGTACACTTGACGAGGTTGTTCATTGGCTTATGAAGAACGGTCACATTCCATCTTTCTGCACAGCTTGCTACCGTGAAGGACGTACGGGCGACCGATTTATGAGCCTTTGTAAAAGCGGACAGATTCTTAACTGCTGCCATCCGAATGCGCTTATGACCCTTACGGAATATCTTACGGACTACGCGAAGGAATGGACGAAGAAAACAGGCTTTGAAATGATTGAAAAGGAACTTACAAAAATTCCGAAAGAAAAGGTAAGAAAAATCGCGGAACAGAACATTGAGGATATCAAAAATTCCAACCGCAGAGATTTCAGGTTCTAAGGAGAGCTGACTATGGGACTTAACGATACAGTTTCCGCCGAAAGAGTGCATATCGGCTTTTTCGGCAAACGAAACGCAGGCAAGTCAAGCGTTGTCAATGCTGTAACAGGTCAGGAGCTGGCTGTTGTTTCCGATGTAAAAGGAACAACAACCGACCCGGTAAAAAAGGCTATGGAGCTTCTTCCTATCGGCCCTGTTGTTATCATCGACACTCCCGGCATTGACGATGAAGGCGCGCTCGGCGAATTGAGAGTAAAAAAAACAAAGCAGATTCTTGCAAAAACTGACGTTGCAATCCTTGTTGTTGACGGCGAAAAAGGACTTGACGAGCCCGACAAAGAATTGATTAAACTTTTTGAAGAGCGTAAGCTCCCCTATCTCATCGTTTACAACAAATCGGATTTACTGAAAGACACACCGTGCGACGATGAAAAATCAATTTACGTAAGTGCGGTCAAAAAATCAAACATCGAAGAGCTCAAAGACAGAATCGGCAGCCTTTCAAAAACGGTTGAAAACAAGAAGCAAATTGTTGCAGATCTGATTGAGGACGGAGATATCGTTGTGCTTGTCACTCCGATTGACGAATCTGCACCGAAAGGCAGATTGATTCTTCCTCAACAGCAGACGATACGCGATATTCTTGATGCAAACTGCGCCGTTGTCTGCTGTCAGGATACGGAGCTTGTTCATACACTCAATGCCCTTGCCGTGAAGCCGAAGCTTGTTATAACGGATTCACAGGCATTCGGCAGAGTTTCAAAAGATACTCCCGACGATATCCTTCTCACGTCTTTCTCAATCCTCTTTGCGCGTTACAAGGGCGACCTTGCGGCACTCATAAGCGGTGCGGCACAGCTCGGCAAACTCAAAGACGGTGACAAGGTGCTTATTTCCGAAGGTTGTACACACCACAGACAGTGCAACGACATCGGCACGGTCAAAATGCCCGGTTGGATTAAAAATTATTCGGGCGCTGAACCTGAATTTCACTTCACATCGGGCGGTGATTTCCCTGAGGATATTTCGGGATATTCGCTCATCGTCCATTGCGGAGCTTGTATGCTCAACGAAAAGGAAATGCAGAGAAGAATCGAAGCTGCGAAAAATGCAGGTGTACCGATTGTAAATTACGGCATAGCAATCGCGCAGATGCATTCAATACTGCGCAGAAGCCTCGAACCCTTCCCCGAAATTTTAAAAATTCTTGATAAATAAACTAAAGGCTGTATCGTGTGATGATACAGCCTTGTTTTTTATATAATCGGCAGACAAATTCGGGGTTGTTGATATCTTTTTTATGTGAAGATTCGACGAGGCGGGCGACCCGTCCCCTACTACACACAGAGAAAGATTATGCAAAATCATAGGTCCCTACAAACCCGAATTAATATGAGTTTATGTGCAAAAATTATTTCTGCCTTGAATATAACAAAATTTGCATCAAAAAGTGTATCATTTTACTCAATAAAATATTGATATTCAAAAAACGATGTGATATAATTTTCTACATTAAAAATACTAACTGCGAGATTTTCTCGAAAACTATATGCAGGAGGTCAGTATTATGGATCAGAACAAAAGACCCGAATCAATGGAAAGAATCACCAATTTTGAGCTTGCAAATGCATTCATCGACGAGCAGGTAAAAGCAGTTCAGGAGCAGGTCGGCGACAAGAAAGTTCTTCTCGCTCTCTCAGGCGGCGTTGACTCTTCAGTCGTTGCAGCATTGCTCATCAAGGCAATCGGCAAGCAGCTCGTATGCGTTCACGTTAACCACGGACTTATGCGTAAGGGCGAAAGCGAAAACGTTATCGAAGTTTTCAGAAATCAGCTCGACGCAAATCTTATCTACGTTGATGCAACAGACCGTTTCCTCGACCTTCTTGCAGGTGTAAGCGACCCTGAAAGCAAGAGAAAAATCATCGGCGCAGAATTCATCAAGGTTTTCGACGAAGAAGCTGCAAAGCTTGACGGAATTTCATTCCTCGCTCAGGGCACAATTTACCCCGACATCCTCGAAAGCATCAAGCAGGCAGAGGGCAAGAAGGCAGTTAAATCTCACCACAACGTAGGCGGTCTTCCTGAAGAAATGGAAATGAAGCTCGTTGAGCCGATCAAGCTCCTCTTCAAGGACGAAGTCCGCGTAGTAGGCGAAGCACTCGGTCTTCCCCACGCAATGGTATACCGTCAGCCCTTCCCCGGCCCCGGCCTCGGTGTTCGTTGCCTCGGCGCAATCACACGTGACAGACTCCACGCTCTGCGCGAAGCAGACGCTATCCTCCGCGAAGAATTTGACAACTGCGGCCTCGCAGGTAAGGTTTGGCAGTATTTCGTAGTAATTCCCGACATCAAGAGCGTAGGCGTTAAGGAAGAAACCCGCTACGAAGGCTGGCCCGCAATCATCCGCGCCGTAAATACAACGGACGCAATGAGCGCAACCATCGAAGAGATCCCCTACGAAATTCTCCATAAGATCACAAAGAGAATTACAAACGAAGTAGAAGGCATCAACCG
>JAZSID010000020.1:0-5290 GCA_045533625.1 Acutalibacteraceae bacterium
AGCGTCCATACGGGCAACTTCCTCACCGATTTTTGAAAAATCGCAGGATAAAATTGACGGTGCAATCTTAATCATAAAGCCACAGCCTCTCTTGAAATATATGCATACTTTGATTACCAACAACACATAAGTCTGAAATACCACATATCACGCACATTCGTGCAGTTTTCTCTTTGCTATACGCGCGTATACCTGCATCGAAAAGCTGCCCGACTGTACGCAATCTGTTGCATTTCAGATGCGACGCAGTCTTGAAAGAGAAGATTTTTGTCTCGGCAAGGCAAAAATCTGCAGTAATACGAGGCTATTTCAAAGATTTTTAACGAAGCCGAGGCGGAAATATTCCTTCCAAAACCTTATGGCTTGTTGGTAATCAAAGTATAGATATAATACCAATTTTTTTGCTCCAGGTCAAGGTTATGAAGCAACTTCCATATGTTTTATTTGTTATTTTAAGCAAAAATCCAAAGAAAAATGTCAACGTGAAAATTTGACTTTATTTTCCAAAAAAGGTATAATATTTTTTAAACTAAAAACGGGAGGTATATTTTATGAAAAAATCTCTTGCCGTATTACTTTGCGCGATTATGCTTATCTCCGCTTCGGGCGTTTCTGCTCTTGCAGGGAATTACACATTTATAACTATTGAAAAGGATTTTGGCGAAGTGTCGTTTGATGCAGACTTTGCCGAGGTCGGTGTGCCCATTAAGGCAGAAGTGGTGGGCGAAGAGGGTCAAAAATTCATTTACCGTTGGTACATTGACGGAATAAGAATTGATCACGACGGCGCTGAATACACACCCATCGAAAGCGATATGCAGTCAATGATAAGCGTTGAAGTCTTTGATATTAAAGGTAACGCTGTCGGCTCAACGAGTATGTTTTTAAGCAGCCTTCCCGTTATTTACATCGAGACAAAAAACAGACAGCCTATTGTTTCGACAGTAGATTATATCGATGCGGATATTAAAATTCAGGGTAATCCCGAATACGATTCCGCCGAGTTTCTTTACGAAGGTAAAACTGAAATCCGCGGACGCGGTAACTCAACGTGGAATGCGAGCAAAAAGCCTTACAAACTCAAGCTTGAGTCGAAGGCTGACCTTTTCGGAATGGGAAAAAACAAACACTGGGTGCTTCTTTCGAATCCGTTTGACACAAGCCTTCTGAGAAACCATCTCTCATACAACCTCGCAGCTGATATGGGATCAGGATATCAGAAGCTTGTCTGGGTTGAACTTGTTCTCAACGGTAAATCTGTCGGCAACTACCAGCTTTGCGAACACATCCGAATTGATGACAACCGCATTGAAATCACAAACTGGGAAGACATTGCAGAGGATGCTGCAAAGGCGATTTATGATGCAAACAAAGCTACAATGTCAAAAGACCAGCGTGACGAGCTTATCGACATTATGGTTGAGGATATGAGCTGGACAACGAGCGACTCTGTTGAATATAACGGTGTTACATATGCAGTTTCGAATTATATTGACATTCCTGATATCAACGGCGGATATCTTCTTGAGGTCGTCCGTAAGGTTGAAGAATATACCTTCGAAACAAAAAACGGCGCATACATCAGCGTGGATACTCCCGAAGTGCTGAGTGAAGATATGCTGGGCTCCATTCAGGGTTATTATCAAGCTTTTGAGAACGCTTTATTCTCGGAAGATTTCTGTACAACATACAACGGCGAAACAATGAGATACACAGATTTCATCGACGTTGAATCTTTTGCAAAAGGATTTCTTATTAATGAACTTTTTGAAAACTTTGATTTTGGACGTACAAGTACCTGGATGAGCAAGGACGTAGACGGCAAACTCGTTTACGGCCCCGTGTGGGATATGGATAATACTCTCACGTCAACAACATTCTTCAGGTGGACATCACTTAATATTTCCTGGCTTAAAAGACTTCTTTCGGATCCTGTTTTCCTTCAGGAATTGAGAAAAACCTACTTTGAATACAGATATACTGCAATAAACGACCTTATCAAGGACGGCGGCGACATTGACTCAGCGATAAAAATTATTTCAGATTCTGCCAAATATAATGATTACATCTGGGACAACAAGATTGAATTTGAAGAAAACGCACTCGATTTAAAACTCAGGTTACAGGCAAAAATCAATTGGTTCGATTCTGTCCTCACGGATATGTCTTCTGCGTATGCTTCTATGGCAACCAGTATTTCAAATATGGAATACGTTAATTCAAGCGCGCTTTCACTATCTTTTGATAAGAAGGAAAACGCTTTAAACTTTGAGTTCAAAAATACTGTTCCTTCAACCGTAAAAATTTTTGCTGACGGTAAATATTGCAAAACTCTCATCCCATCGGATACAACAGAAGAAACTGTTCTTCCGAAAATTAACGAGGATGCCATTATTACTGCTGTCTGCTATGACGAAAACTCCAATATGATTTTTGGCTCATATTGCATAACCGAAAAAGAAATCATCAAGCTTTTTGTTTCATCCCATATTACAAAATTAAACTACGATGCAGGTGAGGCACTTGACCTGAGCGACATCGAGCTGACCGCAAGATACAGTGACGGTTCTGAAGAAAAGGTTAAACCTCAACTTGCTTACACTTATGTTAAAGATGCTATCGGAGAGCAATTCTTCTCTTACAACAAGGTTACTGAAGAAATCGGAAAAACGTTTATCGTTCTTCGTTACGGCAGTGCTTCCAAAGAATATGAAATTCAGATTAACCCGAGAGAAAACCATAAAGATGTTATTAATATGATCAAGAAGCTACCTGAAGAAATCACAGGCAACCGTTTTGTCCGTGAACTTTTCGAGGCACAGGTTGCTTACGATGCTCTGAGTGATTCCGCAAAAGCAAAGGTTACAAATATCGACAAACTTAACTCACTTATGGCAGGTTTAGCTGAAGGAGTAACTGAAACCACAGGTGTTATTGCCTGCGTTGCGGACGGAATTTTCAGAATCAACGCAAGAAGCAGCCTCATCATTGTTTCAAAGGATAATCCAAACAAAATAGTATTCATCAACCCCGATCATGACAACAGCACAACAACATATTCTTCAGACTCCACCGCTTACCTCTACAAAAAGATTGTCGGTGATTACACGGTTTCAACAATCAAGCACAAGATACCTAACGACCAAAACCACAAATTTGCTATCAAACCTGTTTATAGTGATTCTCACAAAACAGATCCTCTCGTAATACTCGCTTCAGAGGCTGAAGACGAAGCGAAACTCCTAAACAGCGTCCGTTATGCAAAATGGTTTAATGAAGGTGATGTTTTCAAAATCACAGTAGACAAAGACCCGGAAGTCAGGTTTTTCTCCCTTTACGAAAACGGTCAGGCCGTTAGCTTTTCAGCTAACGATAGCGCAAATATCACAACAATAGTGCCTAACATTAAAACACCGGGCAAGCACACTCTCCTTCTCCGCTACTCTTACGGCAACAGCATTCTTGATTACGGTAACATCGAAGTTTTTGTCCGAGAATATAACGAAGAAACAAACCGTGTAATCAGCCTTGATTATCCTGCTGAAAGCTACAGGGAAACAGTCAGTGTGGATATTACAACTTCTGCTGACGTCGAAAAGCTTGAGCTTGTCTGCGGTGAAACAAAGGTTCAGATGACATCCAAAACTGTTGATGACCTTAAATTCTGGACAGCAGAAATTGACATCACGGATAACAAGGAATATACACTTTATCTCAATTCACAGGAAACTTTGACGGTTATTGCGCCGAAGCTCCTTGAATCATTTGAAATTGACGGCACAAAGATTGTTAAATTCCTTGCCGACACAGACACAGCGGAAATTCCTGAAAATATAACAGAAATTGCAGATGATGCTTTTGACGGATTTGAAGGCAAAATCATTTGTTATCCGGGCTCGGCAGCAGAAAAATTTGCAACTGAGAAAGGAATTGACTGCGAAACCTTTAAAATCAAAGCAAACGTTTCCGAAATCAGAATTGACAGCGGAGAAAGCTTTGAAATTGAAGTTACGGCTACACCTTATCTGCCAAAAGATTTCAATCTCAATTACGACTTTGATGATAGTGTAATAGGCTTCGACGGAAATACCGTTACTGCTTTGAATCCCGGATATGCAAAACTTAACATTCACAGCGACAGCAAACTTTACAGCGAAACGGTTTACATTTACGTCGGTGGCGGTCCCCGTACAGCAGACATTAATGCTGACGGTAAAATCAACTCTACGGATGCGCTCCTCGCTCTTCAGCACAGTGTGCAGAAAATCACCCTGACAGATGAAAGCCTGAAGGCAGGCGATGTAAACAATGACGGCAAAGTAAATTCCGTAGATGCTCTTATAATGCTCCAGATTTCAACAGGCAAAAAGACAATCTGGGATTTGATTTAAACGATAATACACAGTGTGTCCAATCTGCTGAAGCCACATAAGGCAGTAATTTCAAAACACTAACTTATGGGCGTTGCAAGGAAAGAAAATCAGAGAGAAGTTTCGGCTTCTCTCTTTTTCTTATATTTGCACATTAGACAAACTCTCCTTTAATTCGTACAATAAAAGCACAAAATTTAAAGGAGGATTTTTTATGTCAAACAAAAATTCTATTAGCTATCGTAAAGTTGGTGATTATCTAATACCAAACTTTGTATTACCACCCGAAGAAGTAAATATCACTCTAGGCAGGTGGGGCATGTTACATAAGGATTGCCTGCTTAACCACAAGAAGGTATTGTTTACTACGCTACTTACCCAAGGTAAACTTTATCAGCACTGTGCAGAAGTAGAAACCCAGGCACAAGATATGTTTGATTCTCTTGTGGAACAGATGAAAGCGGCTGAGGGTGTTACCGAGCAACTGAAAGAAGAATATCAGTTGGAATGGGTTGCTCGGATGAATAATATTCAAAATAGAGCTTTTGAAATTGTAATTAATAGTTTAATTGAAAATTAACCAACTAGCTGTTATAAAAGAACAAACCAAATATGAAGAGCAATTCATAAGAGATGCAAGTCAGAATGTATCTCAGTTCCCTCGGTATTGACTACGACTCGCTTACGAAAGAGGGCTTGTAACACAAATAAATATCCTCAAAAAATCAAGGTATATGAAAAGTCCGTACAGCCAGAGAGGTAAAACCAAAAAGAAACATAAATGATAAAGCAGGCAACATTGAAAAATGTTGCCTGCGAGATTAGTTATGACACTTGTCAAATAACCTTTTTAAATCACTTCAGAATTTTGAATTTTCCGATTATCGGCAATTCTTTTGCTTTACCGCCGAGGGCATTAA
>JAZSID010000103.1:0-9789 GCA_045533625.1 Acutalibacteraceae bacterium
AGCGTCCATACGGGCAACTTCCTCACCGATTTTTGAAAAATCGCAGGATAAAATTGACGGTGCAATCTTAATCATAAAGCCACAGCCTCTCTTGAAATATATGCATACTTTGATTACCAACAACACATAAGTCTGAAATACAACATATCACGCACATTCGAGCAGTTTTCCCTTTGCCATACGCGCGTATGCCTGCATCGAAAAGCTGCCCGACTGTACGTAATCTGTTGCATTTCAGATGCGAAGCAGTTTTGAAAGAGAAGATTTTTGTCTCGGCGAGGCAAAAATCTGAAGTAATACGAGGTTATTTCAAAGATTTTTAACGAAGCCGAGGCGGAAATATTCCTTTCAAAACCTTATGGCTTGTTGGTAATCAAAGTATATTATCAGAGCAATATGTAAAACTGTCATCAGCGGAAGAGGTATCATAAATTTCATATGCCGTGTTTTGTGTCTTATTGTAATCATCGTAAGAAACATAGCGCAGGCACCGCCGAGAAAACCTGTCAGAAGTAACGTTTTTTCAGGAATTCTTCGGCTGTTGCTTTTGGCCGCGAGCTTGTCGTATACTGTTATCATGATACTGAAAACGGATATAACCGCAAAAAATGCAATAATATATTTCATAAAAATCACCACTTAAAAATAACTATATAACTATACTAACATATCAGTCAAGTGAGGCTCAGATGAAAAGAATAATCGGTTTGATTTTGGCGGTCGTTGTACTCCTTTCGGGTTGCGCCGTTCAGAAAGATGAAAAAGAGAATATAACCGAGCCTGAAACGACGAAGATTTCTGCCGTATGGATTTATTATGACGAATTGAGTATGCTCAACGAAAAAGGCGGTACGGAAAAATCGTTCAGGAAAAAGGTGCAGGTGATGCTTGATAACTGCGTATCGTGGGGCATCAACACCGTGTTTCTGCAGGTGCGTCCGTGTGCAGACAGCTTTTATGAATCAGAAATCTTTCCGTGGACTTATTACCTGACAGGTGAGCGGGGGAAGGCTGTTTCATACGATCCGCTTGAAATCTCAGTTGAAGAAGCTCATAAACGTAATATATCACTCCATGCCTGGGTAAATCCATTCAGAATTGCTTTCAGTGACGATCTTTCAAAGCTTTCCGAAAATCATCCTGCTATGAAATGGATAAAAGAAAAATCAGAAGATATCGTATTCGTAAACGGTGGCATTTATTTTTCTCCTGCATCTCTTGAGGCACAGAAGCTTGTGGTTGACGGTGTGCGAGAAATAATAAACAATTACGACGTTGACGGTATACATATCGATGACTATTTCTATCCCACGACCGAAGAAAAGGTTGATTCTGCATTTTATAAAAAATATACCGAAGCCGGCGGAAAACTGAAGCTCGACAAATGGCGTCTGAGCACCGTTTCTGCTTTTGTTTCGCGGATGTATAATGCCGTAAAAAACGAAGATGAAAACTGCATTTTTTCCGTTAGCCCTGCAGGAAATATTCAAAATAACTATGAACAACAGTATGCAGACGTAAAACTATGGTGCAAGGAAAACGGCTATGCAGACTGGATAATTCCTCAGCTTTACTACGGATTTGAAAACACGTCCTTGCCGTTTGATAAGGCATTGAAACAGTGGGAAGATATCCATAAAAATAATGAAGTGAAAATGATATACGGCCTTGCCGCATACAGAGTGAACGAAGATGAAGAGTGGACTGCAGGTAAGGGTATAATAAAAAAACAGCTGAACCTCATTGAGAATGAAAGCTCAGCTTCAGGCGTTGCATATTTTTCATATTTAAGCCTTGCAGATGAAAAAAGAAGTGCGGAGTTTGAAAATTTATTGTAAACTTCTTTTAAGCAGATAAGAAAGAAAAACGGCAGGTATGCAGATCAGAAACCACATCATTGAAAAGAGGGGACATATCTGACCGAGGATATTGAATTTCTGCGTCGAATAGTCCCAGACATTCATGTGCAGTCCGCGGTTCACAATGCAACCGACGATGAATTCAAGCGAGGTTATAATTCCGCAACCGATAAGGCAACGGAGCAACAGACTTTTACTTTTCAAATTGGTATTCACAAGGTGAATCAGAAGAAAAGCAAGACCGCCCGTCAGAAGCATTGACCAGTGTGTGTACCCGCGGGACACAACTTCAACAAGTCCGTAGATTATTCCGCCGAAGCAAAAGATTGTAAAAATTTCCCTGAAATTACTTTTTGTCATATTATCACCAAAATTATGATAACCAAAATTAAAAGGAACCTGCTGAAAAAGCAAGTTCCTTTTTTTGTTATTTATCTTTTGGTTCAATGCAGTAAATGCCTGACTCAAGCACAACGTATTCCATAAAACCTACTCTGAAATATTTTTTGATGGGTTCGTTTACCTTAAGATAATCCTTGACGGAATAATCCTTGAGGCTGATTGTGCGGATTTCGTTGTTGTATTCGTTGCAGACGTAAAGCATATCTTCGTGCTTGAAAATAGAAATCGGACGCTTGAATGCAACCGATGCACCGCCGCCGATGCGAAGAAGAACACGCTTCTCAATCGGGGAAAACTTAACGATTGAATTTCTGTCCGGAACAACGCACCAGAAGCAGTTGCCGTCCATTGCAAGGCTTCTTATCGGACAGTTCTGGTAAATCAACTTTTCCTGCATGGCGATTGAGCCGTCAGAATCAAAAATATTCATATTTCCGTCGTCAAAAAGGGTAACTACTCCGTTACTTTTAAGAACGGCAGCGTCGCAGGCTATGTAGTTTCCTAATTTTTTCGCAATCTCACGGTACTGAAGGCCGAATTTAGCTTCAAGATATGTCTTTATTTTCACAGGAAGTGTTCTGTCACCGTCCTGGTCGTATACATAAAACGCAACGGTTTCCTGCCCGTTGGGCAGCTTAGCACGTTGAGCATAAATAAAACCAATTTCGAGAGGTACAACGTCAAGCAACTGCGCTTTTACAATTCTTAACATTTTTATATCACCTGTAATTTTAAGGTTTTTTTCTTTTTAAAAGCCCCGCCAAGCCGGATACAACCGATAGTAACCTGCAGTTAAAGCAGGTGGGTGCTTCCCCAACGGTTCACGCTCCCTTCGTCCGCAAAGCGGGAGGTCTGCAATCCGCGCCGGGAGATAAGCTCCCGTAAATACAATTGTAGGGTTAATATGGGCTGTAAATTATCGCACAAGGCAGGGTGAAGAACGAAATCAGATATTATTCGTCGATGTCTTCAAAAAGGTCGCTGAGTCTTTCTTCAAAAATCTTCTGTACTTCGTCAAATTCCTTTGCGTTCTCAATCGGGCAAAGGTATGTTTCGCCGTCTTTATCTTCCTCAACCTTAAGAATGATTACTTCGCCGTCGTCGTCGAGGATATCCTCAGCATCATCGTAAACGGGAAGCAAAGCAACGTATTTAGCTGAATCTGTTTCAATTCTGTCAAGCTCTTCAAAAATATGTTCCACGCCTTCTTCGTCAACAACGCTGACGAGATCGGGATTGAATTCTTCTGCCATTTCACAAACCTCCTTTAAATAATGTCGATACAGATATATTTTAACCATAAACGGCTAAATAGTCAAGATAAAATGCAATTAAGTCACATTATATAAAATTTTTAAACTTTTTTCAAAAAAACTATTGACAAAGTCAAAAATACGTGCTAATATAAAGGCGAACCAAGGAAAAACAAAGAAAAAATAACTCAAGGGTTGAGAAAGAGGGAGGCGAGTCCAATGAACTCAACTGAAGCACAACTGAATAGGGCCGCCGCAACTTCGGTATAAAATCACTTAAGATGGCGTGAAGAAGCCGAACGATGAGTTTATCAGAAAGATTTGAATCCGGTTTGTGAGCGGCAGGCGAGTGGGAACGCCCACATTATATAGCAGGCCGGTCGTATGACCAGAACCTACATATTAATCTTACTTTTGAAAGAGTGAGTTGAAATGTACAGATAATTTTCGAGACAGAAAATATTTTTAAGAGAGTGAGTCCTATGCACATTTGAATTTATCTCAGTTATCAAATTCAGAGAGAGTGAGTACGATGTTCAAATAACACTTATTCGATAAAAATAATCTCGAAAGAGAGTGAGTGACATGTACATCTAGCGTTTTAAATTAATGTTAAATAAATGTAAAGGTGTGAGTCCCAAGTACTAGTCATTTTTAACTTATAGTAAAAGTAAAGGCGTGAGTCCAACAACATAGTTAGTTTACAAGAGAGTCGTAAATCGGCTCTCTTTTTTTGCGCCGTAAACCCGAATTAATTAAGCAAAATTTTGAATAAATGTAAAACTTCTGACAAAACTAAACCTGACGAAATATTAAGTTGTCGACAGTAGAACACTGTGCTCTTGAAATTGTAAAGGTTTTGGTATAGCAGGGTGTTTTGAGTCGCCGACATACAGGCGTATTTCAAGACGATAAACTGCTTGATATGCCGAAAATTTCAATTTCAGGCGCACAGGGTTCGACTGTCGCCAACTTAAGGAGTTTTACTATGAAAAAATCATCAGGTAAGGATAAGTTCAGGTGGATTCAGACTAAGGCTTTTTATGGCGTAGTCCTCTCACTCATTCTTGCAATCACGGGAATTGCAACTGCGATTTATAACGTTGCTAAGGTCAAGGACCTTCTTCCGAATTCCGACGAAAAAGAGCCTGCAACATTCTACAGTATTCCCGAAAACACAACGAAAGAACAACAGCCGCAGGCGAATGCAAATGTGACGGATGTTCCTGACGACAGGGACGAAACAAAGACGACATACAACGACCTTAACCGACCTTATTCGGGATACTATCTTCTTCCGCTTAACAGCAAGGTTGTGAAGGACTACAGCGACGGCGATATGGTATATTCAAAAACGATGGACGATTGGCGCACGCATAACGGAATTGACATCAGCGGAAATATAGGCGACAATGCAATCGCCGTGCAGGACGGAACAATCCTTGAGGTTATCAGCGATGAACTCTGGGGTGAGGTGGTTGTCGTTCAGCACGGCAACGGACTAAAAGCAAGATACTGCGGTGTAAAAGCAACAGTAAAACCTGATGAGAAGATTGAACAGGGTCAGGTTATCGGTACGGTTGTTGCAATCCCTCTTGAAGAAAAAGACGGCGTGCACATCCACCTTGAAACGGAAGTTGACGGAAAGTCTGTTGACCCGATTAAAGCCCTCAATCTCCTCGGTGAAGCGACTGAGAATAAAACTGAAGAATAAGCAAAAAGACAAGGCAATTTAATCGCCTTGTCTTTTTCACTTATATTTCCTTACCAAGAATCTTCGCGCTCTTAACAAGCTTTTTAATCTTTATGTATTCATTCTTGCCGGGGCAGATATCGTAAATTCCGAGTGTGCCGAGGATGTACCACGATGCAGTTGCGCCGTTGTCCTCATCGCCGGGGAATCCGTCGTCCTCAAAGCTGAATGCTTCTCTACAGAGCTTTTCAACCCAGTATTCGGTCTTTTCTTTCTCGCCGAGCACAGCGTAGATGTAAGGTAGATGGAAGCTCGGCTGGTTGGAAATTGCACACTGACCAAAATCAACCGCAGCCATTTCCGTCATCTCGTGAATTTCAACTTTGTATCCGCCGATGTTATAATCAGGCTCAGCGCTGAACAATTCATCAAGCTTTTCAATGAACTTATCCTTACCACCGTAAAGCTCGGCAAGACCGAGGAAATCGTGAGGCACTGCAAATGAATTCTGCCATGCACTGCCCTCAGTGTAATCTCCGCCCCAATCGTACGGGTCGAAGCCTTCCTCAAAGCTGCCGTCAAGCTTTCTGCCGCGCATAAATCCTGTTTCTTTGTCAAAAAGCTTTTCATAATTCTTGCTTCGTGCCATATATTCGTCAATAAGCTCGTATCTGCCGAGTACCTTTGCAACCTGAGCGATACAGAAATCTCCGTAAGCCGCATCAAGTGTAAGGTTTACGCTGTCGCCGAACAAATCCTTCGGTACATAACCGAGCTTGCAGTAATAGCTTGCGCCTTCTCTGCCGTAATCTTCATCGTCAGAGTCATTGTTAGCGTGGTGAAGCATACCCTCAAGTGCAGTTTCAAGCACTTTACCGCTGATGATTCCTTTGACTGCCGCATCGGCAATTACTGCATCAAGAAGTGTGCTGGGCATACATCCTCTTTCACCGATTGACGGCCAACGGGGCAACCATCCTCCATCCGTATAGTCAACGATGAAGCCTTCAAGCATTTCTGCATATTCTTCTCTGCCGATGAGGGCAAGAAGCGGAAATTCAGAACGGTATGTGTCCCAGAAGCCGTTGTCCGTATAGCGGACACCTTCACGTATTTTGCCGTCAGACGGGCTGTAGTGAAGCTTCTTTCCGTCCTTGTCAATCTCATATGCCTTGTGCGGGAAAAGTCCCGTACGGTACATACAGGAATAGAATGTCTTCATCTGCTTTTCGTCATCAGTTTCAATTTCAATTCGTGAAAGATATTCTTCCCAAAGAGCTTCCGCTTCAGCCTGAACGTCATCAAAACTCTTGCCAAGGCTGTCCTGCTTCATGTTTTCGAAAGCCTGCTCAAAGCTTATGTATGAGCTCGAAACATCAGCTGTGATGACCTTATCCGTAAATGCAATATGAACGCAAGCGTCTTTGCCCTCGTTTCCGCTTTCGCCGAAACGACTGTTCTCTTTATCAATGGGTTGGTCAAACTTAATTACGAGATAGGTTTTGAAGTCTACTGCCGTACCGCCGCTTTTACCGTTTGTCCAAGCCTTTATGCAGTTGTTTTCGAAATCAATTTCATAACCGTAGTCGCCCTTGATCGGGAAAACGGTGAAATACGGAACCCTTGATTCAGGGTAGGTGAGACGGATTTTACAACCTCTGACGCAGGGAGTAAGCTCGAAATCAGTCTTTGAACGGAGAAAACGAACCTTCATATAGTCAGGGCGCATAACAGCATCTTCAGGTCTGTGTCCTGACCAGGCGTCGTTGAAATTATCGTAAACTCTGTCTGTCTGCGGAGTGAAAAGGAATGTGCCGTAATCGTTTATCCACGGACTCGGCTGATGGGTAAGGCGGATGCCTTCAAGAAATCTGTGGTCAGGGTAATAATACCAACCGCCCTCATATTTTGTCTGTGCCGAAAATCCGCACATCGCAAACGGAAGCTGTACAAGAGGGAGTGTATTTCCGTTTGAATAACGGTGAATGGACTTTGTGCCCTGTTTTATGTTTACAAAAGGAATGTATTTCATAAGCCTGCTCCTTAAAATTATTTCAACTCATTTTATCATACAGGAAAAATAAACGCAAGACATTTAGCGCTTATTGCTGTATTGACTTTTGGATGTATAGCAGTTATAATTTTAATGTAATTTTAATTAAATACGGAGGTTTAATGAAATGAAATCAATTAAAAAAGTTCTTGCTGTTTTACTTGCAATGATTATGGCTTTCAGCATTATGTCAATTTCTGTTTTTGCTGACGAAGTTATCGAAGACGCTGACAAAGCTATCGATTACGTTAACGTAACTGTTGAAGCTCCGATGGCAGGTTTCCTCGCAGACGGTCTTGCTTTTGCTGAAGCACCCTCTTATGAAGTTGTTGACCTTGAATGGACAGATGCTGAAACTGATGAAATTCTTTATTCAACAAACAAAGATGCTGAAATTGTTGAAAAGACTTTTGAAGAGTATGCAATTTACAATGTAAAAATAGCACTTTATGCAGCTGACGGCTATGTTTTTGAAGCTGATTCAGAAACACTTGTTGTTGAAGTAAACGGCAAGGATGCTGAGGTTGTTGAAATCACAGAAGAAGGAAAAGTTCTTGTTGTTTCTTGTGATTTTGTATGTCAGGCAGAGGATGCAGATATTGACGATGACGGTGGCGCGGGCATCAACTTTGACAATATTTTCGATCTCCTCCAGATAATACTCCAAACATTCCTGCGTCTTATCGGCACACTTCTTGGATTTAATAGCTGAACAAAGTCAACTGCCCGATAAAAAGTCGGGCAGTTATTTTTTTAAAATCCTTGAAAAAGACTGTAGCATATTATATAATTCTCTTACAAATCTGAAGGAGGTGGGTATCTTGTCCGCACCGCTTGCACAGCGCATAAGACCGCAGACGCTTGATGACGTTGTCGGTCAGAAGCATCTTATCGGCGAAAACATGCCTTTGAGAAATATAATTGAATCAGGAAACCTGCCGAATATGATTTTCTACGGTCCGTCAGGTATCGGCAAAACGACGGTCGCTTCAATAATCGCGAAGGCAACAAACCGCAAGCTATGCAAACTCAACGGCACAACTGCGGGTACGGCAGATATCAAGGCCGTTGTTGCCGAGCTTGACACATTTGAAGCGCAGAACGGAATCCTTCTTTACCTTGACGAGATTCAGTATTTTAACAAAAAGCAGCAGCAGGTTCTGCTTGAATATATCGAGGTCGGCTCGATTACCCTGATTGCATCAACAACGGAAAATCCGTATTTTTACGTTTACAATGCAATTCTCAGCCGTTCAACGGTTTTTGAATTCAAGGCTGTTACTCCCGAGGAAATCGAACCTGCCGTAAAGCGTGCATTCAGCTTCCTTGAAGAGGAAAAAGGTGTAAAAATCAATGTTGAGGATGATGTTGTAAAACATATTTCAACAGCCTGTGGCGGTGACGTGCGAAAGGCGATGAATTCCGTTGAACTCTGTGCTCTTTCAACGAAACCCGAATCTGACGGTACACTCAATGTTACTCTTGAAACGGCAAAAAGCCTTACACAGAAAAGTGCAATGAAATATGACCGTGACGGTGACGAGCATTACGATATTGTTTCTGCTTATCAGAAGTCAATGCGCGGTTCAGACCCCGATGCGGCACTTCATTACCTTGCAAGGCTTCTTGATGCGGGGGATTTGCCCTCAGCCTGCAGAAGACTTATGGTATGTGCGGCAGAGGATGTAGGACTTGCATACCCGATGATTATTCCGATAGTCAAGTCGGCTGTCGATATGGCGATGATGGTCGGCCTGCCCGAAGCACGTATTCCTCTTGCGGATGCGGTTATTCTCGTCTGCAATTCGCCCAAGTCAAACTCAGGTGAGGCTGCGATTGATGCGGCACTTGCAGATATCCGTAGGGGCAAAAGCGGCCCGATTCCGCGTCAGCTTCAGAATATGCACTTCGACGGCGAGGACAACAAGAATAAAGGACAGTTTTATATCTATCCTCACGATTATGAAAATCATTGGGCACCGCAGCAATACCTGCCCGATGCTCTCAAAAACGCAAAATATTATGTTCCGGGTCCTAACAAAAACGAACAGGCATATAAAGAATATTGGGATAAGGTTAAGAATAGAAAATAGAACCAATAACTTTTGCCAACGGCAAAAATTTCACTTTGCAAAGCAAAATATCATACACCGCAAGGTGTATATCACATCTGCGTAAGCAGATATATCATTGCAACGCATATGCGTTGCTTCGCGGGCCTGTAGCTCAGTTGGGAGAGTACTGCATTCGCATTGCAGGTGTCGTGAGTTCAACTCTCATCAGGTCCACCAGAAAACCGCTTCTTCGGAAGCGGTTTTTTAAAACTATTTCATTTTTTATATAAGAATTAAACGGAATTACAGTATAGAAATCGATATGCTAAGTCTTACAAATTCGGGTTTGTCGAGTTCTTTGATTTTGCTCAATCTTATTCTGTGTGCGTAGGGATGGGCCTCCCGGACCATCCGCAGATTCTGCTGAGTTAACGGACGGTCGAGGACGCCCGTCCCTACTCGCTTTACTAAAGTC
>JAZSID010000092.1:0-2631 GCA_045533625.1 Acutalibacteraceae bacterium
AGTTCTGTGTAAGAATCATTGTAAGGAAGATGCTGACTAATGTTTTCGTCATTTCCATTATGCCTCAACCTCCTTCTTGTCGCATGACTCGTCGGTTGTTCTGATTGCACAGGATTTAGCCATCGGGCAGTTTTCACAACCCTTGAGCTCAGCCTTAGGCTTGCCATTTGATTCTGCAAGCTTGTTTGCAAGAGCCATAACAAGACCGTAAGTAAAGAAACCACCGGGAGCAAGGATGAATATAAGCATCGGATTTTCGTTAAGGAACGGAACTGAGAAACCGTCGAATGAACCGCCGATAAGTCCGCTGATTCCTGCGAGGAATGTACCTGCGCCGAGGATTTCACGGATTGTTGCCATAACGAAAAGTGCTACCGTAAAGCCGATACCCATTCCGAGACCGTCAACAGCCGAAGCAAGAACACCGTTTTTACCTGCGAATGCTTCTGCACGGCCGAGGATGATACAGTTAACAACGATAAGCGGAAGGTAAACACCAAGCTGCTCATCGAGAACGGGAACAAATGCCTTGACAAGCATCTGAACGATTGTAACGAAGGATGCGATAACTACGATGTAAGCAGGGATACGCACCTTTGCAGGAATAACCTTTCTTAATGCTGAAATAACGATATTTGAGCAGATAAGAACGATTGACGCGGAAAGACCCATACCGATTGCACCGGTAACTGAAGTTGAGGTTGCAAGCGTCGGACAGGTACCGAGAACGAGTCTTAAAACAGGGTTTTCAATAATGATACCCTTGGTAAGCTCTTTACCGAGTGATTTTTTCTCTGCCATCAGTCTGCACCTGCCTTTCCTTCAGTAATTGTTTTGTAGTTTGCAAGAGCAGTGTTGACTGCATCTGCTACCGCGTTGGATGAAATTGTAGCGCCTGAAAGAGCGTCGATTTCATTGTTTGAAGCGTTTGCTGAATTCTTGAGGATTTTGATTTCGTCGCTCATGCCGATGAATTTTTCTCTGAATTCAGGCTTCTGTGCGTTCATTCCGAGACCCGGAGTGTCGCTGATCTGAAGAAGCTCAACGCCTGTGATTTTGCCTTCAGTGTCAACACCTGTCATAACGATGATTTCACCACCGTAGCTTTTGGCAGTTGTTGTAAAAACCATACCTGTTTCGTTGCCGTCTTTGTCAAGACCGATTACGTATTTGATGCCGCTTTCGGTCTTTTCTTCAAAGGTTTCTGCAGCAGTGAGAACAGTTTTTCTTGTTTCAATTTCAGTTTTTACTGCGAGTTCATCGATGATGGGTGCCGTAACCTGATTAGCAAAGGCAAGAAGTGCCGTTGAAACAAGACAGATTACGAACAATGCTATTGTGGGGACGAGGATAGCTTTTTTCATGACTTCTTCGCCTCCTTTTCCTTCTTCTCTTTCTTCGGTGTGCCGAAAGGCTTAGGAAGAGTGATGTTTTCAATCAACGGAACAAGGATGTTCATAATGATGATTGAATATGAAACACCTTCGGGAAGATTGCCGAAAATACGGATAAGTGACGTGATAACACCACAACCGATTGCGAAGATGATTTTGCCTTTGAAAGTAATCGGTGATGTAGTGTAGTCAGTTGCCATGAATATTGCGCCGAGGAGAAGACCGCCACCAAGAAGCTCATAAGCAACAAAGCTGAGGTCGCCCTTGCCCGCAACAAGCATAAAGAGTGCAACTGTACCGATGTAAATGAGAGGGATCGTGGGAGAGATTACCTTACGGATAACAAGGTAAAGACCGCCGAGAAGGATTGCTATTGCACAAGTTTCACCAAGGCAGCCTGCACGCCAGCCGACGAGCATTTCCGTAAGTGTAGCTTCGGGAGCAACGCCTGAAGAAACCATTGTGTGAATGTCCGCAAGCGGTGAAGCTGATGTCATTCCGTCAAGGTTACTGCCCGACCACGTAAGAGGTGCTGTCCAGGTTGACATCGCAACAGGGAAAGAAGCAAGAAGGACTATACGTCCTGCTATGGCAGGGTTAACGAAATTCTGTCCGATACCGCCAAAGAACTGTTTTGCAACAACAATTGCAACTGCAGAACCGATAGGTACCATCCAGAGGGGAATGCTTACGGGGAGGTTAAATGCGAGCAAAAGTCCCGTAATAACGGCACTGAGGTCGCCGACTGTCTGGTCACGTTTCATGACCACTCTTGAAAAATACTCAAAAATAACGCAAGTGCCGACTGCGATGCACTCAATAAGTAATGCTCTGGGTCCGAAGAAAACAACTGAAGCGATAAGTGCAGGAACAAGTGCAATAATTACGTCAAGCATAATGTTTCTGACTGTTTTATGTGTGCGGTCGTGCGGAGAAGCGCTGACCACGAGTTTGTTATTCAAAGTCATTATTTTGCACCTGCCTCTCTTACAATTGCCTTTGCAAGGCGCATATGCTGAACAAGCGGCTTCTTTGCAGGGCAGGAGTAAGCACAACTGCCGCACTCCATGCAAACCATAACGCCGTCCTTAACAAGGGCATCTGCATCCTTTGCTTTTGCATTACGTACAATTCGTGTGGGAACAAGACTGATCGGACAAGCTGAAGCACAGCGACCGCAACGGATACAGTCTGTTTCTTTGAATACCTTTGCATCTTCCTTTGAAAAAGCAAGCAA